>NZ_JADOUR010000008.1:0-139937 GCF_015751665.1 Arthrobacter sp. CAN_A1
GCCTCATCCGGGAGTACCTGCCCAAAGGCATCGAGATCACCAGCCACCAGCCCTACCTCGACGCCATCGCCGACGAACTCAACGACCGACCCCGCGCCACCCTGGGCTACCTCACACCACGAGAAGTATTCACCAAACTACTCAACGACAATGTTGCTACCACCGCTTGACACCAAGCGAGCCTTTTGTTGGTTGACCCCTATGGGGAGCTGCGGGTGGTCGCTTCGACGAGCGAGGCAAGCCAACTGGTGGGGATCCTGCAACTCGAAGCCGACGCGGGTCCGTGCATTGAATGCTTCAGGACGGGAAAAGAGGTCGCCGTCGAGAACATTGACTCCCTCGCCGGGCGGTGGCCAGTGTTCAGGACTGCGGCGGCAAGCCAGGGGTTCCACTCCGTCCATGCAATTCCGTTGCGGGTGCGCGATCAGACTGTTGGCGCGATGGGGTTGTTTGGCCGGACGGCTCGCGTGCTGACCGAAGGAGAATCGGTCATCGGGCAGGCTCTGGCGGACGTTGCAACAGTAGGTCTGCTCCAGGCGCGCACCCTCCGCGAAAGCGCCGAAATCAATAGCCAGTTGCAGCGAGCGCTGCACAGTCGCGTCGTGATTGAGCAGGCGAAAGATGTCATCTCCCAGACGGCCGGCCTAAACATGAATGAGGCCTTCGTTCGTTTGCGCGGGTACTCAAGATCAAATCGGCTGAGTCTCCAGGAGACGGCCTGTAGGGTCGTCGACAGATCCCTCACTCTGTAGGATTGCCGGCACTCTGCAGCAGATTGGGGTTCGCCGCTTAGTTCTTGCGCAGGACGAAGAAGATAAAGCTAAGGAACGAGTCCCGCTCCTTCAACGGTGAAGGGATGAGCTCCGGAGGCGTGTCAGCGGCGTAGGGCGGCTCGCTTATTGCTTCGATGTGGAATCCGGCGCTGGTGAAAGCATCAGTCATTGCGTGCAGTGGTCGGTGCCAATACGTCAGGACAGCCGGTTTTCCGTTGAACACAAATTCATCCGAGTATCTCGTGGGCTTGAAGTAGTCGGTGCCTGGGTTATTCCATGGAAAGAGGATCGGATGGTTGACCGACATGATGAGTCTGCCACCTGGCCGTAGCACGCGTCGGACTTCCCTCAGCGGGCCCGCCCAATCTTCCAGATAGTGGAAGACCAAGGATGCGACAACATCGTCGAACGCGTTATCGTCGAAGGGTAAAGGCTGACCCAGATCGGCCACAACTAGGTCAGTTGTTTCGCCGAGTCTGTCTTTGGCCAGACTGACCATCGCATGACTGGCGTCAAATCCGGTCACCGCGGCACCGCGATCGACGAGGGCTTTGGCTAATGCTCCGGAGCCACACCCGGCGTCAAGAATGCGACGGTTACGAACATCGCCTGCGAGCTGTAGCGTCGCCGGTCGTTCATAGAATGCGTTGAGCAAACTGGTTTCATTCTCGGCCGAGTATGCCTCGGCAAAGGTGTCGTAATTGGTGTCCTGCGACATGGATTCCTCATACTTTCGGAAGGGGGATCACGATCGTAGATTACTTCCCGTCGGTCACGGCTCAGGCTCGTAACCGACAAGCCAGTGGAGGCCATGACGGTCGATGACCTGGCCATCTGAAGCGCCCCACGGCTTCGGAGCAAGCGGGTCAATCACCTTGCCGCCGTCGGCAAGTTTGTTGAACCACCCATGGAGTATGTCAGGTTGAGCTGTCCCCAACAAGGACAGCATGAGTCCTTCGAACCGCACACTCGTTCCTCCCTCTGGGGCGTCGGATCCCGCGAGAACGACGACGCCGTCAAGGACCCCGTGAGCTATCGCCCCAGGCGGGCCGTCCAGCCGGCCGAAATCCTCAAGGGTATGGAGCGATAGTTCACCGCCGAAGACACCCGCGTAGAAGGTGAGGGCTTCACGGGCGGTACCGGGGAAATTGATGTAGATCTGCGGGCCGGTCATGGACCCATCCTAAGGACGACCTCGGTGTGAACAGGCAGGCACGCCGTGCCACCCATTCCTTGCTCTAACTGTTCAGGGTAGCGAGCAGCGGACTCATCCGGTAGGGGATCGGCTGGCGGAGAAACATGCTGGTTCTGGTTCGCAAGATCCCTGGGCAGAGACGGATCTCCTCTGACACCCGGTACAGGTCGTCCGGGTCGCGTGCAACCACACGACACAGGAGGTCGGTCTCTCCCGCAGGTGCTAGACACTCGATGATCTCTGGAATAGCACGGAGGCCTTCCACCGCGACATCGATCCTGTGCTGATCGAGCTCTGCGGCTACATGCGCCGATATGAAGAGGCCGAGGGCCTCGGGAACGATACGCACACTGTGATCCCTGAGGGCCCCCTGCCGCTCATACCGCTCCAGACGGGCCTGGACGGTGCCACGTGCTAGGCCTGTACGGTGGGCGATGGCCAGCACGGTCATTCTGGAATCAGCGTCGAGCGCCTCCAGGACAGCACGATCAATTGCGTCCCGGATGGGGCGCTGGTCTTTGAGGCTGACCATTGGTTCTCCTTCCTTCGATGCAGTCAGGATGACTAGGGTTATCGGACCTGTGGTTCCTATCTTAGTCAAATTGACTACTGAAAACTTCGACTGTTGCTCAGACAGATGGACTTGGTGCTCAATAGAAGACAGAACGGTCAAGGAGGACATCCCCTTCCTCGGCTGAGGAGCAACCAGCGAGTACACCCCTCAAGGTTGCGGGAAACGTGCTCCCATAAAGAGCGCATCCAGTCTGCCGCGACATCCCTGCTGCGGACTCTTTGTAACGGGGCAGCAACAGCACCACGGATTAGATGGGCAGGGTGGTGCTGGCGGGCGTGCGGGAACCCCGCGTGAAGTGGGTCACAACGGGCAGTACCATCAGTACAGCGGCCTGTCGGTCGGGTGTCTCTTCTGAAACTGGGGTAACGGATTGAATTCGAGTCTTGATGCATTAACGAGCGGTTGGATGTGATGCTGGAGCCCCGTTTCACCCTGACAAGGGAGCCAACCTTTCTTCGCCTACGGTGGGCACCAGGCATCACCATGTATGGCCGTGATGTCAGGTCGACCATCAGTGCGGTGGATGCTGTGTCGACGATGCAGAAACAGCCACTCCTGGTGCACATCGGGTCGATGACCCGGATCACCCCAGCAGCCCGCCAGCTACTCATCGACGACACCTGCTCGACCCGCACCGCCGTTCTGGGCATAGACCCCATTGCCATGGTCATCACCGCGTTCGCCTACACCTCCGCGACACCGACCCAGTACTTCACCTCGGAGGACGAGGCGGTCGCCTGGCTTCAGGAGGCAGCCCACTAGTGGCGGGCGGCGTTCCCAACCTATTGGCCCGAAGGGCCGGATAATCCTGGCGGAGAAAGCAGCCACTGGACGGCGGCGGCGGAACTTTCGAAGTACTGGGTTGGGTAGTTGGGTTCGTGCACCGCGGTAAAGAAAGTAGTGATCGCGCGGTCCACGGCGGTGAGACCGACAATGGCCAACGCAGACACCTTGAGTTCAGTTGCGAAAGCCTGCAGGGCCGGTCTGCTCAGCGAGACCATATTGTTGAGGTGGACCAGCATCGGCGGGCGCACCGATGGCGACAGCTGTGCAACACGGTCCATGAGACTGCGGGCGTCCTGTTCGGTCACAGTGTGTCCCTCAGCCCACTCCACATGCAGGTAACCGCCGTCACGAAAACTTAGTGAAAACGGCTGAGGGCCCTCTTCTTCGGTCATCACATGTCCTGTCTGCTGTCTCGCGGCCTCGCCGATAGTGAAATGCTACGTTGAATCCGGTCGAATGAGGCGGCTGCGGGGTCTACCCATCGAACGTACCGGCTGACATGCTTGACCCGTCATCCTAGGGAGAGGTGCATGGCAAAACTTATCTACTCGATGATCACTTCTCTAGACGGCTATGCCGAAGCGGCCGACGGTAACCTTGGCCGGGGGGCCGAGGACGAGGAGGTACACACCTTCATCGGCGACCTTTTTCGCCCCGTCCGCACCTTCCTCTACGGCCGTCGCATCTACGAGACGATGGTCTTTTGGGAGACCGCGCACACCGAGCCCGACGCTCCACCGCACATTGTTCAGTACGCCCACGACTGGCAGGCCGCGGAAAAGGTCGTGTATTCAACCACCCTGGAGTCGGTGTCCAGCGCGAAGACCAGGATCGAGCGGACGTTCGACCCGGACGTGGTGCGCACGCTCAAAGCCGAGTCTGATCACGACCTGAGTGTTGACGGCCCCCATCTGGCTGCCCAGGCCATCACAGCCGGCCTCGTCGACGAATATCACCTGTTCATCACCACGAGCGTCGTCGGCGGTGGCAAACGGTTCTTTCCCGACGGCGTGCGCCTCGATCTCGATCTGGTCGAAGAACGCGCATTCGACAGCGGGCTGATCTACGCGCGCTACGTGGCACGCTAGGCAGGACGGGCCAGCGACACAGCGGGGGATGTCGAGACGTGTCCTTCGCGGTCATCCCATAGACTGCGGCTATCGTCCGTCCCGATGGAAGGAGCCGCGTGCTCGTCACCGTCACCTCGACCGCGCCCAACGCCTCCACTTTGAGCCACCTCCTCCACAAGCACCCTGACCGGGCGCAGGAGTTTGCGCTCAGCGTGGGCACGGCACACGTGTTCTACCCGGAGGCATCTGACAAGCGCTGCACCGTCGCCATGCTCCTTGAGGTCGATCCCATAGGTCTGGTCCGCAACAAGCGTTTCCGTGGACGGGACTCCGCAACTCTCGCCCGGTACGTCAATGACCGGCCCTATGCCTCGTCGTCGATGGTTGCTGTTGCGATTGGCCGGGTGTTCCGCACGGCGATGAACGGCACGAGCGAATCGTTCCCTGAACTCGCCTCCTCCCCGTTGCCCCTGGAGATCACGGTCGCCGCACTACCGGCGCGTGGTCGTGAAACCGAAGGTCTTGTGGCACAACTGTTCGAGCCCCTCGGCTGGCAGGTTGACGAGACGGCGGTACCGCTGGACCCCGATTTTCCCCAGTGGGGTGCTTCACCGTACGTCGACCTCGTCTTGCGCGGCAACGTGAGGGTCAGCGAAGCGCTCCGACACCTGTATGTTCTCCTTCCAGTACTCGACGACGCCAAGCACTACTGGGTGTCCGAGGACGAGGTTGGCAAGCTGCTTCGCGCCGGAGACGGCTGGCTGTCCGATCACCCGCTGCGCGAGCTCATCACGCACCGGTATCTGGCACACCAGCGTTCGATGATTGATGAGGCGGGGGAGTTGCTGGCCGCGCAGTCCAGGCTCAGCGCGCTCGATGACATCCCGGCCATTGCTGCCACCGTCGCGGCAGATGACCCGCGCCCGGCCCCGCTGGCACTGCAGCGCGCAGACGCGGTGGTCACTGCGCTGCGCGACGTCGGAGCGCGGACAGTCGCAGACGTGGGGTGCGGGGAGGGGACGCTGCTCAAACGACTGGTCGCTGACCCCGTTCTCACGGCGGTGATCGGCGCTGATGTCTCCTCGACCGCGCTCGCCCGGGCCGAACGGACGCTCAACCTCCGGGAGGCGAGTGATCGTCAGCGGGCGAGGGTGCGGTTGATCCAGTCCTCGGTTACCTATCAGGACGACCGCATCGCAGGCCTCGATGCCCTGATTCTGATGGAGGTCGTCGAGCACCTGGACCCGGAACGCCTGCCCGCCCTGGAATCCTCGGTGTTTGCCGCCGCTGCCCCACAGACGGTGATCGTCACAACACCGAACAGCGAATACAACACGCTGTTCGACTCACTACCCGCCGGAACGTTTCGGCACGCCGACCATCGGTTCGAATGGTCGCGGGCCGAGTTTTCGGCGTGGGCGGAGGAAATAGGGGCAAGGAACGGGTATGGAGTCGAGTACCGCACTGTTGGCCATGTCCACCCCACCCTTGGCGCAGCCACCCAGCTCGCGCTCTTCCGAAAGGTGACAGACCGATGACCACCCTACCCATCCCCGCGATGTCGCTCATCCTGCTCATCGGCACCTCCGGTTCCGGAAAGTCCACGTTTGCTGCCGCGCACTTCGAACCCTTCGAGACAGTGTCGAGTGACTTTTTCCGTGGGCTAGTCTCCAACGACCCGAATGACCAGGCGTCGACGTCTGCCGCTTTCGAAGCGCTCCACTTTGTGATTGGGAAACGGCTTGACGCAGGACTGCTGACCGTGGTCGACGCCACAAACGTCCAGCCCGAAGCGCGACGGTCCCTCATCAGGCTCGCCCGCGAGCATGATGTGCTGCCCGTCGCCGTCGTCCTCGATGTGCCGCAGGCGGTGTGTGTCGAACGGAACGCTGCACGCCCCGACCGATCCTTCGGCGCCGCAGTGGTGAAGCGCCAGCACGACCAGCTCCGGCGGTCCCTGAAGCACCTCGGTAAGGAGGGATTCCGGCGGGTTCACGTCTTGTCGGGCGCCGACGAGGTTGCTGCAGCGAGGTTCGTCCGTGAATCCCTGCTCAACAACCGCAGCGAGGAGCACGGTCCGTTCGATGCCATCGGTGATGTCCACGGCTGCCGGTCCGAACTCGAGAGTCTGCTGGGGAAGCTCGGATATGGTGTTATCCGCGACGTAGCGGGACGCCCCATCGACGCCTCCCATCCGGAGGGGCGCCGTGCCATTTTCCTCGGTGACCTTGTTGACCGTGGCCCGGATTCTCCCGGCGTGCTCCGGCTGGTGATGGGAATGGTCGACGCCGGGCACGCTTTGGCCGTACCCGGCAATCACGAAGCGAAACTGGTCCGCGCCCTGGAAGGCAAAAAGGTTCAAGTCAGCCATGGGCTGGCCGAGACGCTGGCCCAGCTGGCTCAGGAATCGGAGGAGTTCCGGCGCGAGGTGCTGCGCTTCTGTCGGGATCTCGTGTCGCATCTGGTGCTCGACGACGGGCGCCTGGTGGTGGCCCATGCCGGCCTGATTGAGAAGTATCACGGGCGGGCGTCGGGCCGCGTGCGGGCCTTTGCGCTGTTCGGCGATACCACGGGGGAGACCGACGAGTATGGGCTGCCTGTCCGGCTGCCTTGGGCGGACGCGTACCGGGGGCGCGCGACCGTCCTCTACGGTCACGTTCCCACCCTTGAAGCCGAATGGGTGAACGGCACCATGTGCCTCGACACTGGCTGCGTTTTCGGGGGAAAACTCAGTGCACTGCGCTATCCCGAAAAAGAAGTCGTCGACGTGCCGGCTGACCAAATCTGGTATGAGCCGACGGTGCCCTTGGTGCGACGCGAAACTGCCGGTGACGGTTCAGGCAGCGGTGGGCGGCAACGCGAACCTGGTCTCCTGCGGATTGACGACGTCCTCGGCAAGCAGATCATCGAGACGAGAGCGTTCGGGAAGGTGGGCATCCGCGAGGAGAATGCCGCCGGCGCGCTGGAAGTTATGAGCCGGTTCGCCACCGATCCTCGCCGTCTCGTATACCTCCCCCCGACGATGAGCCCACCGAACGTGTCGGCCCGCGGCAACGTCCTGGAGCATCCGGCTGAGGCTTTCGCCGCGTACCGAAGCGAAGGTCTCACCCAACTGATCTGCGAGGAGAAGCACATGGGATCCCGTGCGGTGGTGCTACTGACCCGCGATCCCAAGCGGTTTGGCGGACCAGAGGGTTGGCGCGGTGCGGTCCACACACGCACGGGCCGTCCATTCTTCGACGAGCCAACCACTGAAGAGTTCCTGTCCCGGCTCGATCGCGCGGTCGAGAGTGCCGGCCTGTGGGCCACTCTGGAGGCGTCGTGGCTCCTGTTCGATGCGGAGTTGCTGCCATGGTCGTTCAAGGCCGAGGGCATGATCCGGGAACAATACGCGAGTGTTGCGGCGGCCGCCACGGCCGCGCTTCCCGCTGCCGTGCAGGTCCTTGAGGTCGCTGCCCGGCGCGGTGTGGACGTTGGCGACCTGTTGGCCCGGACCCGGCGTCGCGCTGCGAATGCTGAGGCTTACTGGGAGGCGTACCGGCGGTACAGCCAGCCCGTGTCCGGTCTGGACGGTGTGCAGCTCGCGCCGTTCCAGTTGCTCGCATCCGAGGGTGCAAGCCATCTCGGCCGCGACCATCTGTGGCACCTCGCCGTCGCCGAGAAGCTAGCTGTGGCCGACGGGAGGCTGATTCGCCGCACCCGCCATATCGCCGTCGATCTGGACTCGCCCGGTTCCGAAGAGGCCGCAACAGCCTGGTGGGAGGAGCTCACCACCGCCGGTGGCGAGGGAATGGTCGTCAAACCCGCCGCTGGTCTTGCCCGCGGAACCCGGTCACTCGCGCAGCCGGGCATCAAGGTGCGCGGCGCCGAGTACCTGCGGATCATCTATGGACCCGACTACCTCGAGCCCGCAAACCTCGCCCGGCTCCGCGACCGCGACGTCGGGCACAAGCGATCCATGGCGCTCCGGGAGTACGCGCTGGGAGTGGAAGCAATCGAAAGGTTTGTTGCCGACGAACCGCTCTGGCGGGTGCATCAGGCAGTATTCGGGGTTCTTGCCATGGAGTCAGAATCTGTGGATCCACGCCTCTGATCCCTTCACCACCCTCCGCGCGTCGGCGTATGCCCCGCCCGTGCATCGTCGGGCATTGCCATGTCGGCACGGATGCCGAGGAGCCGGATCGGGCGGTCGGCGTCGAGTGCGCCGGCGAGCTCCAGCGCCCGGGCAAGGACTTCGTTGTGGTTGGAGGTTTGTGGGATCTTCTTCGCGTGGGTCTTCGTGAAGAACGGAGCGTACCGAACCTTCAGAGTCAGCCCAACGACAGGCCGGCCTTCGGATTCAACATCCTCAAGGACCCGGGCCGTCAGAACCCTCGCGGCATCAGCCACCTGACTCTGCTCCGTCAGGTCCTCTTGGAAGGTCGTCTCCCGGCTATGACCGCGGGCAACCCACGGAGTGTCGTCGACGACGTCGTCGCCGTCCCCGCGGCCCAGCTCCGCATACCAGGGACCCATCCTGGGACCGAACTCCGGGACGAGGGCTGTCGGATCGGACGCCGCGAGCTCAGCGACCGTGGTGATGCCGAGGGTGGCCAGCCGGCCTGAGACCCTGGATCCAACGCCCCAGAGGTCCTTGGTAGGCCTGCCACCCATGACAGCGAGCCAGTTCACTGCAGTAAGACGGAAGACCCCTGCCGGTTTGCCAAAGTTGGTGGCAACCTTGGCGCGGACCAGTGTGTCACCGATACCGACACTGCAATGCAGTTGTGTTCGCTCGAGGACCGCTGACTGGATCTGGCGGGCGTAGGCTTCCGGGTCCCCAGTGGTAACACCGACAAAGGCTTCATCCCAACCCAATACCTGCACGGTGGCGCCCGCCTGGTCGCGCAGGGTGGCCATAACTGTCTCGGACGCTGCGAGGTAGGCGACCTGGTCGACGGGCAGGAGCACGGCGTCGGGCACCTTCCGGGCAGCTATCCGCAAAGGCATTCCGGATCCTACGCCGAACGCCCTGGCTTCGTAGGAGGCGGTCGACACCACCGCCCGTTCCGTGGGGTCGCCCCGCCCACCCACAATGATCGGCCTGCCTGCCAGCTCCGGGCGGCGGAGCACTTCGACCGCGGCGACGAACTGGTCGAGATCAACGTGCAGGACCCACGGGATTCCGCTCACGTCACCAGTGTGCCCCAGCTTCGACGGACGAGCACCAGCTTTCAGCGAGAACTTGGCGGACCCGGAGCCGCGTTACCCTCCGAGGTTGCTGATGGTGAAAGCCGTGAGGAACCCGACGGCGGTGATGAGGCCAGTCAGGAGGTGGTGTTCCTCGAATGCCTCAGGAATCATGGTGTCAGCGATCATCGCCAGTATGGCTCCGGCGGCGATGCCGGTGATTGCCGCGACCAGTCCGTCCGGGGCGTTCTGTAGCGCCGCAAAACCAATCAGCGCAGAGATGCCGGAAAGTACTGCGATCCCTCCCCAGACACCGAAAACGTATCCCGCGCTGCGTCCGGCCTTCTTCATGCCGGCAGCGCTGGACAGGCCTTCTGGAAAGTTTGAAATGAAAACCGCAGCGAGCATGGCCGGATTGACTGCGCCCACGGTGGCAACACCGACACCAAGAACCACCGATTCGGGGACCCCGTCAAGGAGCGCGCCAATGGCGATGGCAGTCCCGCTCCCGGTCTGTTCATCCTCAGAGGGTTGGTGGCCGCCGGATCGTTTGCGATGTTTCGCTCCTGCTCGTGCAAGGAGAGCGTTCGCCCCCACATAGGCCAGGGCCCCAACCAGGAATCCCGTCAGTGTCGGCAGCAGACCGCCGAGCCTCACTGCTTCATCCATGAGATCAAACGCCAGGGCGGAAATCAGTACCCCAGCGCCGAAGGCCATGATGGACGAGATGATTTTCGCCTGAATGGTCCACTTCCATGCCACGGCGCAACCAAACACCAGGGCGGCCCCTCCCGCCAGGCCCCAGATCAGGGCCATCAACCACGTTGGCATTTTTGCTTCCTTCTCCTGAGGACAACGACGAGCTTCAAGCCCACACTATGCGCATCCCAGACCAGCAGAAGCTGCCTGCTCCGCTAGACGGCGCTAGGGCCGAGCGGACCCCTTGACCCGGGTGGGGATGCGGGTGCTGACTCCTTCAGCTCAACAAAGAAGGTATGCGTGTTGGTTTCCCCGATATTTGATCCGACATGGTCTTGGGCAGGCAACCAGCGGACGGCTCCGGACGGAAGTTCAACTTCGATGGACCTCCCCTGAGTGGAGATACGGCGCCTGAAATCGCTTGCAGTGATCATCACGCTGTCGGGGTGACTGTGCTCCGTGGTGACGTTTCCGGGGAAGTCCATGTATTCGAGGACACGGACCCGCTCATTCTCGAAGACAACGCGATAATTGTCAGGATTTGTTTCGACGGGATCCTTTGCCATGGACGGCAACTTACGCTCGTCGGAGAAGAGTGGCAAGACGGCGCCTGAACGACATCGGCACGGGCCGTAAACCCGTGAAGACGAAACTGACCCGGCAGAACACGCCGTCGAACCCCGCCCCCATCCAACGACAGAACTAGGCACTCAGAGCCGAACTGCTCACCCTCAGGACCGGCAAACAGGGACCAAAACCAAAGTGTCCACGCGCGCACTTTCAAAGGATTCCCCGGGATGGTGGCCCGCAACACCAAGACGAACGGCCCCCGCCTACCCAACAGATTCTGGGATCGGGCTGCACATCGTGCTGTAGCGCTCTTGCACGGCAGCGTAGGCACCTTTGATCCCCCTGACCCATTCAGGGCATCCCAGTCTCTTTGTCAACAGGGGGTGTCGCGGCTGGGAGGACGAGTATTTCTGCGATGCGTCGTCGATCGATGCCAGTGACCTGAAGGGTTACGCCGTCGACTTCGACGGTGTCGCCTTGTTGGGCGAGCCGACCGAGGCGGTCGAGGACGAAACCGGCGACCGTGTCCCACGTTCCGCGGGGCAGCTCGATGCCGGTTGCCTCGGCGAAGTCCTGCAGATTGAGTCGACCGTCGACGGAGCCGCCGTCTTCTGCGAGCTTCATCGGCGCGGTATCGGTGTCGTATTCGTCGAAGATCTCACCTACGACTTCCTCGACGAGGTCTTCGAGGGTGACGATGCCGTCCGTGCCGCCGTACTCGTCGATGACAACCGCGATGTGGGTGTTCTGTGCGCGGAGTTTTGTCAGGGTCGGAAGGACCCGAGCAGTGGCGGGCAGAAACGGAATAGGCCTGATGACCTGGGTCACTGGCGTGTTCAGGCCTTGCGATGCAACGTCATAAAGGTCGCGGACGTGCACGAAGCCGACGATGTCGTCCAGGGACTGGTCGACGACCGGGTACCGGGAGAACGGCAGCTCCTGGATGCGTGCGATGGCTTCTCCGACAGAACCACCACTGCTCACGGCGACTACTTCGGGTCGGGGACGCATCACCTCGCTAATCTGTCGGTCACGGAGCGAGAGCACGTCGTCGAGGATGCGGCGTTCGTCCTCGGGTAACCCTTCATGATTGGTCACGATGTCGCGGAGCTCCTTCTCGGACATACCTTTGCTGGTCTGGTTTGGATCGCCGCCGAGCAGTCGGACGACCGCGTCCGTCGACACGGACAGCAACCAGATCACCGGCTGCATGAGCTGGGCGAAACTGTTCAGCACCGGCGCTACTGCATATGCGAACTGTGCGTTGCGTTGGATCGCGATCCGTTTCGGGACCAATTCGCCGAGCACGAGCGACAGGTAAGCGACTAGCAAGGTGAGTAGGATCGTGGCGAGCGTGAGTGCTGTCGGCTCATTCAACCCGAGCATCACCATCAGTGGCGCGATCGACGGCGCGATGGACGACGCACCATAAGCGGCGGACGCGAATCCGGCGACCGTAACGCCGATCTGCACCGCAGACAGGAACGTGTTGGGATTACGAGCAAGCGTGGCAACCTTCTCTCCTCGCTTGCCCCGCCTGGCTATCGCGTTGACCTGGCTCTCACGCAGCGTCACTAACGCCATCTCGGTAGCCGCGAACACGCCGCCGGTCAACACGAAAACCACGACCAAGGCGATGTTAAGCAGCAACTCTGCGCTCATCGAACCCCTCCGGCAGTCCTGGCCACGTCATTCATGTCCGGCGGGTCGACGCGGCACCGCCGTCTCCGCTGAAGGGTATTGGCTGCCAATGACACACTGGGTGCGCTCAGAATGTACTTCGTCTGTGCAGAACGGGGCATCTTCATCACTATTGGCCTGACGTTTCCGGTCCGTCCGGGCACCATTCGGGCAGTGCTTCGGTGGAAGCCCCGATGGGGCAGGGGTCAAAGGTAAAGATGATGAGCGTTCCAAGGACAAGGATGGTTGCTGAGCAGGTAACCAGCACGGTTTTCAGCATGAGGCGCGTCTGGGCGGTGTCGGCGTAGTCGTTGATGATGACTCGGAGGCCGTTGGTGCCGTGCAGCATGGCGAGCCAGAGCATGGTGAGGTCGAACCACTGCCAGAAAGGATTGGCCCATTTCCCGGCGACGAAGGCGAAGTCAATTTGTTGGATACCGTCGCCGAGGACGAGGTTGACGAAAAGGTGGACGAAAATCAGGACCAGAAGGAGTGCCCCGGACCATCGCATGAACAGCCATGCCAGAAGCTCAAAGTTGCTACTTGTGACCGGTTGGCGGCGGTCGGAGTTGATGGGGGTGCCTGGAGGGGAGCTCACGACTGAAGGCCCAGACCGCACACGCCGAGTTCTTGGAGGATGTCATCGACGACCTGCCCGGGGGAGTGGCTGGCGTCGATGACGATGAAGGACGGAAAGGTTTGAAGCGCTCGGTAGGCGTTGTCGAACATAGTGAGGTGCTCGAGCGTTTCGGTGTCCGCGGCCCGGCTACTCACCCTGGCGTGCGCGGTGTCCGCGTGGACGTCGAAGTAGAAAACAACATCTGGGGTGGGGAGGAATCTGAGGAGTGTGGGCAGTAGCCAGCCCGGGCGTAGGCCTCTTACACGCCTCAGCGCGAGCTGACAGTAAAGGTACCGGTCCATGATGACTACCCGAGAGTTGTTCCTTGCGCGCAAGTGTGAAATCACCACGTTTACGCAGCGGATACCGGTTTCTATCGCGTCAAGCAGTACCTCTGGCGGGTGGATGTTGTTTCGGTAGCACCACTCGGTGATGCTTCGGCGGCCTGATTGGTTGGTTGTGAAGATCGCTGGATATGTTGCCGCAGTGAGTCGTTCGGCAAGTAGTTTCCCTGCCGTTGTTTTACCTGCCCCATCAACCCCGGTGAGGACAATGATCATCGCTGATGGCTTTCTTGTCTGGCGCACCTAGTGACCGATTTCGTCTTGGTTCTCGGCGTGGTTTTGTTTCTCCACGCTTGGCATTTGTGGAAGCAGCGCGTCGTCGCAACCAGTAAGGAACACGGTCCCGATCAGGAGAAGAATAGTGCCAAGAAGGGCTGCCGTCCGTGGTTTCATGGTGTTCCCTTGTGGAAGCGCCCGTCGTTAGGAGCGAAAAAGTTGAGCAGCGCACCAATCTCTTGGTGTGCAAGGGAGGGGTGGCGGAAGTGTTGATGTTTTTCCACTGTGTAGTGGGTCCGTCGGCCTGACTTGATGCGGTGGATATAGCCGCCCTCTTCAAGTTCCCCCAGGATGTGGAGCGTTCCGCGCGGGGTAATCCCGACCGTTTCGGCGATGTCTTGCACCAGCATGTCGGGGTTTCTGGCCACGGTGATCAGGACGTGACCGTGATTGGTCAGAAAGGTCCAAGGCGGACGGCGGGTGGGGGCAACGCCTTGGTCAACTGCCTCACGGGCCGGTCTTTCCTCAGCGGGATTCGTTGCCCTAGTAGGTGACATTCGAGAGGTCCTTTCCGTGGACGCCGGTGTATCATTCCCCGTCCAGTGTGTGCTGTTGTACTGGGCATCATCTCTCAGGCACAGGATTCTCATCCCGCGTGTCAGCGCCGCGGGCAGGTCGATCGGCGTGACGACGACGGCGGCATGTGCCCGGTGAGCGGCACGGGCCAAGGCCGTAGCTCTGGCTGGCCGGGAGCGTCTGAAGGAGCTGGCGCTGTGCCACACCACACGTGGGGGACCGGAGAATCCTGCCGCTTCAAGTATTTGCTGTGCTTGGGCGACGAGGGTTTCAGCGTCGCGGAGTGCTCGGTGATACATTCTGGCCACGATCGCTGGGTCGGTGGTGAACGCCGGCCGTTGGATGGGCACTAGAAGAAGTAGAGGCCAGTCTTGCTCTGAAGCTATTCCGACCGAAGTATGAGCCACGCTTGTTGCATGCGATTTATGGGTGATGATGGCGACGATGGGGCGACGCGGGTGGAGCACGACCGTAGTCATCGTGGACCTCCGTCCTTGGTTGAGGGTTCGCGGTCCTCTTCGACCTCGCTGTCCATTTCTGTAGCATCTGTAGCGCCGGCTCTGGTGTCGGTGCGCTCGTCGGCGTGCGCTCTGGTGCGGCGCCGCTGCCATACCGGTTCCAAAGCGGCGTTCTCTTTTTTGGTGGCCACCCGGAACGGAGGGTCGGCGGGCTGGGGGAAAGCTTGCCTGCCCTGCCCGCGGGTGGCGCGGAGGCTAGCCACGATGGAGACCGTGAGGATGGTTGCAACCACAGCCAGCGAGATGGTCGTGGGGATGTAGAACAGATCGATCTTGAGGAGCATCTTGATGCCGACCCAGATCAGCACCAGGGCCAACCCGATTTTAAGATAAATGAAACGGTGGATCAGGTCGGCCAGCAGGAAGTACATGGCGCGAAGACCCAGTATCGCGAAGGCGTTGGCGGTGAAGACCAGGAACACCTCGTCAGTCACTGCGAAAATCGCAGGAATCGAGTCGACGGCAAATACCACGTCGGTGACCTCAATCAACACCAAAACCGCCAGAAGCGGTGTGGCCAGCAGGACACCGTTACGGCGCACCAGCAGTTTCTGTCCGTGATAGGCCTCGGTCATGGGAATCCACCGGCGGAATAGTCGCAGGACAGCAGACTTCTCAGGATCAAGGTGTTCATTGCGCTGTCGGATCATCCGGTACCCGGTGTAGAGCAGGAAGGCGGCAAAGATATAGAGGATCCACGCGAAGTTCTGGATGAGTACGGCGCCGGCGGCGATGAAGACTGCTCGGAAGATCAGGGCGCCCAGCACGCCCAAGAACAACACTCGGTGCTGAAACTCCCGTGGGACGGCAAAGTAGCTGAAAATGATGGCCCACACGAAGACGTTATCTACCGAGAGGGACTTCTCGATGAGGTAACCCGCAAAATACTGTTGGCCGAACTCGGCGCCCCAGTTCATCCACACCAGCACACCAAACGCTACCCCGAACGCCACCCATACACCGGACCAGACGGCTGCCTCCCGCACGCCAATGACATGGGCTTTGCGGTGAGCAAAAAGGTCAACGGCAAGCATGACGACGATGAAGCCAAGTACCGCGGCCCATACCCAGAATGGGACATCCATTAAAAATCCTCCGATCGATTCGATCGGAGGTCTTTCCCAGCCTGTAAAGGGCTTTGCGCGCCGGGCCGTTGAGAGCCGTAATGACGACGGGGCAACTAGGGGATACTCCCCTCCGTGTACTGAATAAGTGAACCACGCTTCATCTATCAGCGTCAAGGATCAGCTTTGAATCGTGAAACATGCGCGCGTGGCGGTGCGTCTGCGGTGACCGCGTTCCCTGGTGGTGGTGGTAGGCCTGCGGTTCTGGAGCTAACGATGGGCCAACGCGAGGCTGTGACGAGGGCGATGGCGACCCGGTATGGGCGTTCGGGGCGGGCTGGGAAGAAGAACAATCTGGCTCCGTTGTGCTGGGCGGTGCAGGGCACGACGTGCGGACGGCTGCTGCCGGATCTGCTGCCGGATCTGGTGCCGCAGCTGTGACGGCACGGTTGATTCGATGTCAACGACGACACCGCCACTGCGTCGGTGCGGATTTCACCCGCAACGATCGACCGTCGGTAGCGGACGGTCGGCGAGAGCGGTGGGGCTCATCCGATGGTCTGGCCCGCAGGGGACCGAAATGACAGCGTCGAATCCCCGCCGAGGATCGAAGCGGACTTCTGAATGCTGAAGTGGCTGTCAGCAGAGGCGAAAACGGGGTGCTGGCTCGCAGTTGGGAGGCAAGCACGTTGAGAGCGCGGATCCCGCTCTCAAAGGCATCCAGACGGGCTGCAGGGGGGATGGATCTTCCACCTGGCACACCATCTATTCATCACCCGTGGGCCAGGGGACTTCAGGCGAAAGATCACCGGATCCCCAACGCCAGCAAGACGCCGGGCGAGAACCCGTCCAGCAGTGGTTTTGCCGGCACCATCAATACCCCGCGAAGACTAGGCTCAATGCTATGGACCACTCAATGAGCCTCTCCCAGCACGTGAACGCCCCTGCAGATAAGGTTTGGGCTGTTATCTCTGACATTCCCAACTCGGCCGCGACCCTGTCCGGCATCGACTCGGTTCAGATGCTCAGCGACGGCCCGTACGGCGAGGGGACGCGTTGGAAAGAAACCCGCACCATGATGGGCAAGTCCGAAACCGTTGAACTGTGGGTTTCGCAGGCCGACCCACCGCGGAGCACCACGGTCAAGGGGCTGCAGAGCGGCGCGGACTACACCTCACGCATGACCCTGGTGGATCGCGACGGCGGCACGGACCTCACCATGACGTTCGGCGCTGACCTGATTAATCCATCCCGGATGAACAAGTTGGCGATGGCTGTCTTCGGGAAACTTGGCATGACCATGACGCGTAAGGCCCTTGCCAGGGATCTGGCGGAGATTGCGGCGAAGGCCGAGTCTCTCTAATCCCCGCCTCCCTGGGTTGAGTCAACACGAATGACCTGTTTCCGGGCGGAAAACAGTCATTCGTGTTGACTCAACCCAGGTGTGTGGGAGGCGGGTGGGATGGTGTCCCTAGTCGTGCAGGATGGTCTGGTACAGATTGTGGTCTTGCCATTGTCCGGCGATCTTGAGGTATCGAGGCGCCATCCCGATGAGGTTGAATCCCGCTTTCAGGAGCACTCTCTGGGACCCGACGTTGTGGAGCAGCGTACTGGCTTCGATGCGGTGCATCTGAAAATCCTCACGAGCAAGCTGCACAATTGCCTGTACTGCGGCCGACGCCAGTCCGCGGCCTGCGTAGTCGCGATCGACCCAGTAACCGAGCCCACCGCTTTGGAAGGGGCCGCGAACAATCCCGGCCAAGGTGAAACGACCTACCAGTGTGTCGCCGGCAAAGATGCCAAACGGGTACGATTCGCCGGTGTCATGGGCCGCGAGCCGACTGGCAATGTCGGCGGCCTGCCACCACTCGGTGAAATAGTCCTCGGAGCGCTCAGGCTCCCACTGCACAAGGTACTGGCGGTTACGCACGTACGCTAACGCAAGAGCAGAGGCATCGTCGGGGCGCAGGAGCCGCAGGCTGACATTTTCACCGAGTTGGCGCGGTTCAATCATCGGTCAACCCTAATCCAGCTGAGCAGGGGAATCAGTCGATCGAGAACTCCCGTGCCATCATCCGTGTCGGTTCAGTGAGCCCCACGAAACCGAACTGCGCATAGAGTCCGTGCGCATCGCCAGTCGAGAGGAGAATGCGTTTCACCTGGACCGAATCGAGGTCCGCGACGATGCCTGCAGCCAGCATTTTTCCGATACCCAGTCCTCTCGCCTCGGCAGCCACGAAGACGTCGCATAACCAGGCGAACGTGACGCCGTCAGTCACCGCGCGACCGTAGGCAACCTGGGCGCCGGTCTCGTCGTCGTACACGCCGTAGTTCCGCGAGGCCGCGATTGCCGCTTCCTGAGTTGCGCGGCTCCGACCCACCGCCCAGTAGGACTGTTCGCTAAGCCAACGGTGGACGAGGGCCCGATCAATTCGGTCGGTCGAGGTGGAGAAAGTGTGCCGAACGGTCATGGCAACACTGTAGCGGGGCTCCGCCCTCGGACGAGAGCTTACTGGGGCCGACTCTGATGCTTGAGGGCGATCCGCGTTCGACGCCGGAAGGAATGACCGCACTCGGCAAGACACCCGAGGGGAGACAATTCCTCGTGGACTCGACTGTGGCGTGGTCCTAGTCCACGTCGCCGCTGGCGCAGACCCGCAGGGGGCCGGACTGGCAGCGCACCGCGCCAGGGAGGCCCACAGCGACGCCGGCTGACCCTCCGGCGGCCGGGCCGCTTAGCTCAACGTCAATCCGTGCTCACCCAACGCCTGCTCGATGATGTGAAGTGCCTTGGGCCCGACGCCGTGCAGACGGGCAAGTTCGGCTCGTGGGACTGCGGCGACTTCTCGGAGTGAGTCGTATCCGGCCTCGTGCAACGCGCGCGTTGCCGGCATTCCGATCGTGGGCAGGCCGTCAAGTGGTGTAGTCATTTACCCAGGCCCCGGCACCTAACGGCGTTTCTGGCTGAGCCGCGCCAGAAGGTGCTCCTCAGCATCGGCTCCGGGCCGGATGCCGGTGGGAATCCTGAACAGGAAGAACAGTCCCAGCACCCACCACAGCCCGAAGAGGATCCACGGTGGAGGGGTAAGGGCGGCAGGCATACCCGGCAGGTACAGACTCAAGAGGCCAACACAGAGAATCACCGCGGCGAACCCGATCAGGATGCCACCGTTGCCAGCTCCACCGACCCGCAACGGCCGATCCATGGCCGGTTCCCTGCGGCGCAGAATGATGAACACGATGGCAACCAGCAGGTAGGCAATGACAATGCTTGGAGCGCCGGAGTCCACCAGCCAGACCAGCATCGCTTCACCGAAGAAGGGGGCCAGGAAGGACAGGCCGCCGATGAACAGCAGCGCGTTGGAGGGCGTGCGGTACTTCGGATGCAGTTTCCCGAACCAGGCCGGCAACATCCCGGAGCGGGCCATCGAGTACATCAACCGGGACGCCCCCAGGAGCAGCGAGTTCCATGATGTGAGGATGCCCGCGATGCCGCCAGCGATGAGCACTTTCGCCATCACGTCGCTGCCGAACAAGGCACCCATCGCGTCCGCCGTCGCAATGTCTGCCTGGGCGATGTCAGCGGCGGGCATCGCCGACGACGTCGTCAACACCGTCATGACGTACCAGATGGTTGCCAGGACTACTGCGATAACCACTAACCGGCCGATCTGCCGTGGTGGAATGTTCACTTCCTCTGCCGACTGCGGGATCACATCGAAGCCAACAAACAGGAAGGGCACCACCACCAGGACAGCGAAGTAGCCGCCCATCCCACCAGTGAAGAACGGCTCCATGTTCTCCGCGGACCCGCCGGTAAAGGATCCGAAAACGAGCATCAGGCCGATGATCAGTAGCAACAGCACCACGAAGGTCTGCGCCACGCCGGCCAGCTTCACGCCACGGATGTTGACCCCGGTGATGACGACGGCGGCGACGGCGCCAACCAGCGCCCAGGTCAGATGCACCTGGCTACCGGCGATCTCCCACAGCGGCACCTGGTTGAGGTTGGGGAAAAGATAGAGTGCGGTGCGGGGGAGCGCCACTGCCTCAAAGGCAACAATGGTGACATACCCGCCGGTGATGGCCCACGACCCGATGAAGGACCAGCGGGGTCCCATCCCGCGGAGCAGGAAGTTGTGTTCGCCGCCAGCTTTGGGCATTGCCGCAGTGAGCTCCGCGTAGGTCAGACCGACGACCGCCATGATGACGCCACCGGTGATCATGGCGAGCGTGGCGCCCATGGTGCCGGCGTCGGCAATCCAACCGCCGGTCAGCACCACCCAACCAAACCTGATCATCGCACCAAACCCCAGCGCCAAGGCGTCCCAGTTGCCGAGGACTTTCAGGAGGGAGGTGTCAGTCGGTGCGGTACTAATAGGGCCTCTTCTTGGTGCTTGTCCATTGGCGGTTAGGAATACACTAATCCCCGCGGGTCCAACGACCTGCAGCGTGCTCAAACATTACCGCGAGGGAGGTCCGCGGAGCCCGGCCGGCGAGGCAACCCATCCGGTGTTGTCACGCCGAATAGCCAATAAGTCTCTCCAAGCTGCGGCACCCTCAGTGAAAATGTCTGAGGGGGATGGCATTATTTTCAGTAAAGGCGGCGGTACCCTCCGCCAACCGTTTAACCATGGGGGAAACATGGCCAACAGTCTCGCTTCAACTACGCCCGGGGATGCCTCCGAGCGGACGGCGCACCAGGACGCACTGCCAACAAACGCGGACGTCAGCAACGACCGGGTTCCGCACCTGCCGCCCTATGCACTGGAGTTCCATCCCGATCACTGGCCCTGAACCGACCGGCCAGCACCGAGGCTTTCCTCACGATCATGAATGTGGGAGAGTTCGATCTACGATCCAGACCGGGGGGACGATCGATGAAACGGACCATTCGAATGGCGGCGGCTATCGCCGTGGGTAGCTCCATGGCGCTGACGGGTTGTGGCCAGCAGACTGTCAGCCCCAATCTGCCGGCCTTTGCGACGATCGACGACGCGTACGACGCCGTCGATCGGGTTCTTGACTGTGAGCCGGACCCCGCAGGCCTGCCGATCGTCCCGATGGGGGACGGGGTCGAGCTGACATCCGACCAGATACTGTGCGCCGAACACCTGCAAATCGATCTCTATCCCGACGGCGACTCCCTGCAGCAAAGTCATGACATCTGGGCCACCTCGCACCAGGGGGCAGTTCACCTCGTGCGGGGCGGCAACTGGATGGTCGTCGACGTTTCGGAGGCCGCAGTGGGGGAGCCTTCCGCCAGGGATTTCGAAGCCCTCGCGGAGGAACTGGGAGGCCAGCACCTGGTGGTCGGGTCAAACTGAGCGTGAGCCGTACGGTGCACGCCCACGCCTTGGGCGCTGAACGCTAAAGTCTCACTTTCCCTGGAGTGACCCAATGAATTCATCGGCCTGCCGGAGGTTCCGGGCGAGCTTCTCTCGCTTTTTCTTAGCCTCCCCGATGTAGTGGAGGAGTTGCGCACGGTCCGACGGATCAGGGTTCTCTAGAGCCAGGCGACTGAGCGTGTCGAGCAGATGGGCCATTTCTTCCAGGGTGAATCCCAGTGGCTTCATGGACCGGATGACCAGCAGTCGGGCCAGATCGGTTTCGGTGTAAACACGGAAGCCCCCATCAGTCCGGGTGGTGGCGGGCAGCAGGCCGACGTCGTCGTAATGTCTGATGGTCCGGAGCGACAGGCCCGTCTTTTCGGCCAGTTCGCCAATATGCATGGTCCGTTCGCCCGCCGGCGCGTCAGGATCGAAGGTCATGAACCTACCCGTCTCAAAATCGATTTAAACCCTACCCTTACGTTACGGTAAAGTTTTGGCTGTAGGGGTGCCGCGGCCGGAGGGTCTCCGCCTGCACCCCGTCCTTCCACCACCACGGTACCTGCGCGCCGCTGCGCCCGCAGAATCCTCACCGAAGGCCCCACTGGCCTTCACAATGAACGGAGCCGGTATGGCTACGAGAACGACCGCTGCCGAACCAGCGCCTACCCCCGAGCAGCTTCAGTCGGTACGGGACACGCTGAGATCTCCCCGCCGGCTGAAGACCGAGGTGCTGGCCGGGCTGGTAGTTGCCCTCGCGTTGATTCCAGAGGCGATTGCCTTCTCGATTATCGCCGGAGTGGACCCGCGGATCGGCCTCTTCGCCTCGTTCACCATGGCTGTATCCATCGCATTCCTCGGTGGTCGCCCCGCCATGATCAGCGCCGCAACCGGTGCCATCGCGTTGGTCATCGCGCCGCTGGTCGCCAGCCACGGGGTTGACTACTTCGTTGCCGCGGTAATCCTGGCAGGAATCTTTCAGGTCATTCTTGGACTCTCTGGCGTGGCGCGGCTGATGCGCTTTATTCCCCGCTCGGTGATGGTGGGGTTTGTCAACGCCCTGGCCATCCTGATCTTCATGTCCCAGGTACCTGAACTCGTCGGTGTTCCCTGGCTCGTCTACCCGCTGGTTGCTCTGGGCCTGGCCATCGTGTTTGGGTTGCCGAAACTGACCACAGCCCTTCCTGCACCCCTGGTAGCCATCGCGGCGCTGACCCTGATCACCGTGTTCGCCGCCATCGCGGTTCCTACAGTGGGAGACAAGGGTGAACTGCCGGACAGCCTGCCGTCCCTCTTCATCCCCAACGTTCCGCTGACGTTCGAAACCTTGCAGATCATCGGCCCGTTCGCGTTGGCGATGGCGTTTGTCGGGTTGCTGGAATCACTCATGACCGCGAAGCTGGTGGACGATGTCACCGACACCCGGTCAAACAAGACCCGTGAATCGTGGGGGCAGGGCGCAGCGAACATTATCACCGGATTCTTCGGCGGGATGGGCGGCTGCGCGATGATCGGCCAAACCATGATCAATGTGAAGGCCTCCGGGGCACGGACACGCATCTCCACCTTCCTGGCCGGGTTCTTCCTGCTAATGCTGGTTGTCGTGTTGGGCGAGATTGTCGCCTTCATCCCGATGGCTGCGCTGGTCGCGGTGATGATCTTCGTGTCGGTGGCGACGTTCGACTGGCACAGCATCAAACCTTCAACCTTGCGGATTATGCCGAAAAGTGAAACCTCCGTCATGGTCTCGACCGTGGTGGTTGTGGTTGCTACCCATAACCTGGCCATTGGCGTGGGAGTGGGCGTCCTCGTCGCGATGGTCCTTTTCGCCCGGCGCGTGGCTCACTTCGTCACCGTTGACCGAACCGTTGCCGACGTCGACGGCGAGCCGGTTGCCACCTACACGGTCACTGGCGAACTGTTCTTCGCATCCTCCAACGACCTGTACACCCAGTTCAGCTACGCGCTGGACCCGGCGCGCGTGGTAATCGACATGAGCGGCTCCCATCTCTGGGACGCCTCAACGATTGCTTCACTGGACTCGATTGTTGCAAAGTACGACCGCCACGGAACGCGGGTAACCGTGTCGGGGCTTAACGATTCAAGTGTGCTTATGCGCGAACGGCTCGGCGGAAAGTTCGGGGCAGGACACTAGGTCGCCCCATACACCACAGGAAAGCCGGCACCAAGGTGCCGGCTTTCCTGTGGTCGATACGGTGAGGCCGCGCTATGAGTTGGATTCTGGCCGACGGCGATCGGCGCCCAGCCGGGAGTCGTCCGTCCCAGGAGCGGTAACTGATTCGTCCGTGGGGTTGTTCGGTTCCTGATACACATCGGGGATCCCGTCGCCGTCGTCGTCGACCCTCTCCTCGGCCTCGATGACGCGGTAGTGCTTATTGCGCGCCCGCAGGATCACTGACGCGACCAGGGCGGCAAGGATGGAAGCGGAAAGGATTCCCACCTTGGCGTGGTCGTTGGTTGACCCATCGGGTGCGAAGCTCAGATCAGCGATCAGCAGGGACACGGTGAAGCCGATCCCGGCCAGCAAGGCTACTCCTATCAAGTCCACCCAACGCAGGGCCGGGTCCAGGTTCACCTTGGTGAGTTTGGTGAGGAGCCAGGTGGTCCCGACAATGCCGATCGGCTTGCCGAGCACTAGACCCACGATGATCCCGAGCGCCACTGGATCGGTGACCGCCGAGACGAATCCGTCCCAACCACCAACTGTGACGCCGGCCGAGAAGAAGGCGAACACGGGGACGGCGAAGCCAGCGGAGAGTGGACGGATCCGGTGTTCGAAGAGTTCGGCCAGGCCCGGGCCCGCGTCCGGTCCGGCGGTGGACTTCCGGTGCAGGACGGGCACTGCGAAGCCGAGCAGAACACCGGCGACGGTCGCGTGGATGCCGCCGGCATGGACGAGTGCCCACACGATAAAGCCGATGGGCAGCAGGATGAACCAGGCCGCGGCCGGCTTCAGATGGAAGAACTCGCGATACTTCTGGGCCAGCACTGCATACAACGCGAACGGGATCAGGGCCAGGAGCAGGGGAGTGACCTGGATGTCGTCAGAGTAGAACACGGCGATAATGGAGATGGCGATCAGGTCATCGACGACGGCGAGCGTCAACAGAAAGATTCTGAGTGCGCTGGGCAGGTGCGAGCCGACGATCGCCAGGACGGCGACTGCGAACGCAATATCGGTGGCAGTCGGAATGGCCCAGCCGCGGAGCGTGTCGGGGCTGAAGATGTTGATGCCCACGTAAACCAGGGCAGGAACGGCGACGCCGCCGACTGCAGCAGCGACCGGAACTATTGCTTTGGCGGGGCTGCGGAGGTCACCGGCAACGAATTCCCGTTTGAGTTCGAGCCCGACGAGGAAGAAGAACACGGCCAGCAGGCCGTCAGCTGCCCAGGCTCCCAAACTCAATTCGAGATGCCACGGTTCGTAGCCGAAGGTGAAGTCGCGGAGGGCGAAGTAGCTATCTGACGCCGGGGAGTTGGCCCAGATAATCGCGGCGGTAGCGGTGATGACCAGCAAAATGCCACCTACTGTTTCCTTGCGGAGAATTTCACCGACTCTCAGTGACTCGGAATATGTGCCGCGGCTGAGAATCCCGGGCGTGCGCTTGGGATCGGGCTCGGCGGTGGGGTCTGCCATGGGTGAGGCTCCTGGATTGGGGTCGACAAAATTATTGCCGACCAGACTTCCCGGCTCACCTTCGGCCAAGTCTACCGGTTCCAGCAGGAAAGCCGCTCCACGGCGGCCCTCGCGCATCTGTGGTGCGAGCCTATCAGCGGCGCTGACTGTCCCTGCGTGCGGCAATCCGGCGGGCCAAATCCGAGGCGGCCAGGACGGCGACGGTGATGGAGATGGCGATCAGCGCCAGCATAAAGTACAGGCCTACGAGGGTGGCCATGGGGGATTGGGCTTCGCGCAGCATTGCCAATCCACCCACCAGACCGATCGACCAGAAGGCGGCCACACCGGCCAGGACCAGGACTGCCGGCAGCCAATCCCGATTGGCGCGCAGCCACCGGGTCGTGTGCCTGACGAGCCGGGTGATTTTGTCCATGCCTCATACTGCGCTCTGCGCCGACGCGGGCGCGGGTGGGACACGTGTCGGCTCGGTCACGTTTCGGTGTCTTGATCGAGACGGAACGGCGGATACTCATCGCGCATGAGTGCTCCGTAGGCGAGAACACGATAAGACCACCGGTTCAGTCCCAGAATAAGAGCGAAGAGTGGACGCGGATACTTGCCGGTGAAGAGGAGCGTCACCACGGCGACCAGCACCAGCAACCCCAGCAAAGAGAGGCCACCCGTCGCGTCATACTCACCGCTCTGCAGCTGCCACCCCCAGGTGGCGGTGCCGGTAATCGCGGAGACGATCAGTAAGTGCGGGATGAGCAGCAGCCACGATTTGACGAGCACCAGCCCCCGGGAGAGGTGGTCCGGGTACTCGACGACGACGTCGGCCGGGTAGTTGGTCCTCGCCAGAGTGAAAGGCGGATACTGATCGGTGCCTGCGGCTGCATACGCGTAGAAGGCCACCCGCCAATTCCAGCGCATGACTCCCACAGCGAAGTTGAAGAGTGGGCGTGGGTAGCGGCCGGTGATGAGGATGGCGAACCACGCGACGATGCTGATGACAGCGAAAGCGAACCAAAGGAAGAAGAGCAGAAAGAAGTGGGGGATGGCGAGGAACCATTTCACCAGCCACATCCAGCGGGATATGCCGGGATCCAGCCGACCCATCAGGTGCACCGGGTAGGGAGCAGTAGCGCCGGCTGCCGCGCTCGATGGTTCGGCCAGCGGGCCCGGTACGGGTCCCGCGCGCGACGGATCCTGAGGGTCCTCGTTCCGGCCCAAGCCCATGGCGCCCACAATGAGGAGTGGCAAGCCGATTGCGAGAACGACGAGACCGATAATGAGAATGGCCGCTCCTGCGGGACGGATCAGTTCGGATCGGAAGCCGGCCTGCAAGTCTGCGGAGAAGCCCGGCGAGGCGTCGGCATTCATGACCACAACAGTCCAGTTGCCGGCCGCGATGTTCCAGGTGAGTTCCTGTTCCCCCGGCCCCGAGGCCGAGGCAGCCCAGAACTCCTGGGCGCCGGGTGCCTCAGGAGTCGCTGACCCTGAGATGTTGCGGTACACCGGCCGGAACGGGTCAAAGTCAACGTCCCTGAGTACCGTATGGTTCACCCCGGCGAGATACTCGTCCACTTCATCCTGCGGGGCGATGCCGATGAAGATTTCCCCGCCAGGATCGGACGCCGCAGCGCGGAGCCTGAGCGTGCCGACGTCGAACGGCAGACGCTCCGCTGTGCCTTCGCCGAACGCTTCCAGACGGGGTGATGCGAGCGCATACGTGGCGACCGCGTACCGCTCTGTGGCCGAGGTGAAGTACCCGTCGTCCCGCTGGTCAGATGCCACCCAGGCAACGGCGACGCCACCAGCAGCGATTGTCGATCCGAGGATCGACAGGATGATCCCGATCACCAGCATTGTGATAGCGCCTGCCCTGTTCATGGAAGGCTCCCCTCGTACCGAACGGTTTGTACCGTTGCCTGCAGTCGCCTAAGAGTGGGTGGCCCTAACAATCGTCGATAGGGTCTAAGGTCCCGAAAACCCGGGCGCCCACGTGAATGATGTGTCGTGGCTTCGTTCAGTCCTCAAGGCAATTGGGACTGCCCCTGCTGACGGGTAACCTGGCCGCGGGGGATCATACGGTTTTCAATCTTGGGGGCTGGTTTCAGGCTATGTTCAGCTGGCCCTGAGGGTCTTTGTGCCCTGTCGGTCGAGTTGCGGTGACCCTATCGTCAACACATGACAAACCAACGATCTTTGCCGTCGGTTGAGGTACTGGAGCCGAAAACCTGTTGGGAACTCTTGCGAAGTGCGTCGGTAGGACGCCTTGCGGTCTGGGTAGGAGACCACCCAGACATCTTCCCCGTGAACTACAAAGTGGACCATGGCAGTGTGGTGTTCAGGACCGGCGAAGGGACGAAACTACGGGCAGCACTCGGGAAAACCCCGGTAGCGCTGGAGACGGACGGCGTGCTGGCAGACGCGACGATCGCGTGGAGCGTGGTGGTGAAAGGCAACGCAGCCCCGGTCGAACCCACACCGGACCTCCTTGACTCCGTCGGCCTCCTTCTCTTCCCCTGGCAGGCCGGTCAGAAAGACCACTTCGTCCGCGTAGCCCCCACATCAATGACCGGACGCCTGTTCTCGGTGGTTTCCCCCCTGATGTGGTGGAGCCCGCTGAGCGACGATCTGCGTGCCCAACTCGAAGAATTGAATGGAGAATCACCATGAAAGCGCTTATCTACGGCGGTCCCGGCGTCAAGACGTGGACTGACGTTCCGGACCGCCAGCTTCTTCATTCCACCGATGCGATAGTCCGCATCGAAACAACCACCATTTGTGGCACAGACCTGCACATCCTGAAGGGGGATGTGCCAGCGGTCAGTGTTGGACGGATCCTCGGTCATGAAGGTGTTGGCACGGTGACTGAGGTGGGCAGTTCGGTAGTGGAAATTCAGCCGGGTGACCGGGTGATCGTTTCCTGCATCAAGTCCTGCGGGCATTGCAGCAACTGCAAAAAGGGTCTCTATTCCCATTGCCTCGGTGACGAGGGACAGTCAGGAGTCGGATGGGTCCTCGGCCACCTCATCGACGGAACCCAAGCAGAGTTCGTCAGGGTGCCCTATGCAGACAATTCCCTGCACAAAGTACCCGGGGGGATCAGCGACGACGAGGCCGTGATGCTCTCTGATATCTTGCCGACTGGGTTCGAAATGGGTATTCAGGCGGGCCGCGTCACACCCGGCGACGTGGTGGCGGTTGTCGGCGCTGGACCCATAGGGCTAGCCGCAATTGCCACAGCTGGCCTCCACGGTGCAGCGACGATCGTTGCGATCGATCCGGACGCTGGCCGTCTTGCCAAGGCAACGAGTTTCGGTGCCACTCATGTGGTCAACCCCGATCTGGCCGACTGGACAGACCAGGTGATGTCCCTCACTGACGGTGCTGGTGTGGACGTGGCGATAGAGGCGGTGGGACTTTCCTCCACCTTCGAGATGGCTTTGTCATTGGTGCGCCCCGGCGGCAACGTCGCAAATATAGGGGTGCACGGCAAGTCCGTCGAATTACCCCTTCAGGATCTATGGATTCAAAACATCACGATCAGCATGGGGTTGGTGAACACTAGTTCAACGCAGATGTTGCTACGCCTTGTGGCGCAGCACAAGCTCCCCGCCGCGATGTTCGCAACCCACCACTTCCCGTTAGAGAACATTATTGACGCCTACGACGCCTTCGCGAACGCAGCAGATACTCACGCGTTGAAGGTAGTTCTCAGCCGGGATGCAACCCTGCAGCAGTCCATCCGTGACGGGTAAGGAACCTCCCGGAGCATTCCATCTGATCACCAGGTTCCCTTTGGTCTCAACAACCCTGTTCGTCGGAGCATGTGTTGGGGCCCTCGTTATCGGAGGACAACCAACTACCGCGCAGTTGACTGCAAGCGTCTATGCTCTCGCGGTGGCATTGTTCCGCGCCGTCACTATGGTCAGGGAACTATTCCATGGACGATTGGGAATCGATCTGTTGGCTGTTGCAGCAATCGGTTCAACAGTCGCGGTTGGCGAATATGTTGCCTCTCTGATTGTCGTACTCATGCTGACCGGAGGCGAGGCCTTGGAGGACTTCGCCCAGGGTCGGGCAACCAAGGAGCTTCGCGCACTGCTTGACCGTTCGCCGCGCACCGCGCACCGTGAGAGGCCGGGGCGTCCACCGCAGGACATCCCGGTGGAGGACGTGGTTCCAGGGGATCTTCTTCTGGTCCGACCTGCCGAGACTGTGCCGGTCGACGGAACCATAACTTCCGACACAGGGATTTTTGACGAGGCCGCCCTGACCGGCGAGAGTCTTCCCGTTGAACGGGTCAGGGGTGAATCTTTGCTCAGTGGCACTGTCAATGGAGCAGATGCAGTGCGCATGGTGGCAACTGCCACCGCATCAGATTCCCAATACAGCCAGATCGTAGCGCTCGTCCAGGCGGCAGCGGCGAGCCGGGCTCCTATGGTTCGGATGGCCGATCACTATGCCGTTCCCTTCACCGCTTTCGCCTTCGTGCTGGCTGGTCTGGCTTGGTTCCTCAGCAAGGACCCTGCCCGCTTTGCCGAGGTTTTGGTAGTCGCAACGCCTTGTCCGCTGCTGATCGCCGCTCCCGTAGCCTTCCTCGCTGGAACCAGCCGGGCTGCCCGCGCCGGAATCATCATCAAAAATGCGGGAACGCTTGAGCGGCTCAGCCGGGTCCGGACGGCCGTGTTCGACAAGACCGGCACCCTTACTACCGGGCATCCATCGCTCCTGAAAGTGCAGGTTGCCGGCGGATCCGAAGGCGGCTTTTCCAAGGATCGCCTCTTGCAGCTTGCAGCCTCGGCAGAGCAGTATTCTTCGCATGTTCTCGCGGCTTCCGTTATTGAGGCAGCATCGGCGCGCGGGCTGGCGCTCTTGCCGGCAGCAAACGCGAGCGAACACGCCACCGATGGGGTGAGCGCCGAATGCGGCCCGTACACAGTGGTTGTTGGCAAACCAGCCTTCGTCCGTGCTCAGACAGAGGGATTCGACACCGTCGGTCTGGTCAGCGGTCAGCTGGGGATCTACGTTGGAGTTGAAGGGTTGTATGCCGGGGCACTGATCATGAGCGATCCCTTGCGATCCAACGCCGTGCAGACGCTGGCCGCACTCAGATCGTTAGGCCTCGCTGAAACCGTGCTCCTCACTGGTGATGCCGCGTCCACAGCTGAACACATCGCCGTGGAAGCGGGGATCACACGGTTTGTCGCCGACTGTCTTCCCGGCGATAAAGTACTCCACGTGTCCTCGCTATCACTGCGGCCGGTCATGATGGTGGGGGACGGGGTCAACGACACCCCTGTTCTGGCCGCGGCCGACGTGGGGATTGCAATGGGTGCCAAAGGATCCACCGCGGCCAGCGAGTCGGCGGACGTGGTCCTGATGCTCGATGACCTGTCAAAAGTCGCTACGGCCGTCGATATTGGCCAGCACACGATTCGGGTGGCCAAAACGAGCATTTGGACCGGGATTGTCCTCAGCGTCGCCCTGATGATCGCCGCGTCCTTTGGCTTGCTGCCCGCAGTTACAGGTGCCCTACTCCAAGAGCTTGTCGATCTGGCAACCATCCTCAATGCGTTGCGCGCCCTCGGGGGACATGGCCGCGACCGTCCCGAGCGGACGTGAGCTAATAGCGGTCCGGCTCGTCGCCCAGTTGAAAATGCCGACCGTGAATATTCGTAGGAATGATCTCTACATAGGTGTACTTCCTGGTCGGAATCCACGGTTTGAGCGGCAACTGGTCAACCCTATCGATTTCTGACTGGGCATCGATCACTCTAGCCACTCCTTTCACGACGACGCTGCGCGCTTCGGCGGCATTGATCTCGTCCACTTCGAAGGCGACCCGATTGTTCACCGTCAGCTCTGCGAGTTTGGTCCCAGGGTTGGTCCTGAAAAGAAGCTTCCTGTCATGGGCAAGAAAATTAAGGGGATAGATGTCAGGGTCCCCCAACACGCTGACCGCCAATCGACCGTGCTGATTGCGTTCAAGTACGCGCCACGAGTCCTCAACGGAAAGGGTAGTTCCTGGACGCTCGTCACTTTCCATTGGTGTTCTCCTTAGTGTTTCGTGCGGGCTCGTTCTGAGGTACAACCAGAACCGGGCAATGTGCATGCGCAGCGCAGGCCTTGCTCACGGATCCAATGGGGTGGTTGAGGAAGCCCCCCGATCCCCGGCGACCCACCACTAGCAACTGCGCGGATCGGCTCTGCTCAATCAGGGATTCGGCCGCTTCGTCGAAGCTGACTGAAATGGAAAGGTCGGCGGGCCTGGTGGTGCCGAAGGCCCGTTCCAGCGCCTGCTCAACTAACAACTCAACAGACTCACTCAGTTGAGAGGTGAAACGGTTGGGTTCGGTTTCAAAACGTGACGCCACGAGTCTGTTGGATTTTTCGATACAGGAGATTACTTCGAGTGGTGCCTTCATCATCTCAGCCATCCGCCCGGCGACTTGCAGCGCGTTCGACGAGTACTCCGATCCGTCTACTCCAACAATGATCCGATCAGAATGCGGTAGTGAATTCATAGGGCCAGCTTGCTCTCCGGGATGCAGCTGCGCTAGGGCCGAAGGGCATGGATGCCGTTGGACATTTTGCCGAGGTGAAGGAGCGTTCCGCCACTCAGTGACACCAAACGGGCGGAGGAGTATCTTGGTCCGCATGGAGCCGAATCCCTACCTCAGTCTGGTGCATCGGCTGGAACACAGCGACGGTCTGGAGCGGGCGGTCGGCCTGATAGACCCGCTTGCATCCCGGCTGGTGGCGTCCGAGTCCAGCCGGCGACTCTTCCATGGGGACGCGACCGGCGTCCCCCTCCACCCCGTGTTTACCGACGTTCCGTTTGGCGCCTGGTTCATGGCCGATTTCCTTGACAGCTATTCTGATCCCGGGACACAACGGGCAGCTACCCGACTGGTGGGCCTGGGAGTCATCTCTGCCGCTCCCACGGCCCTCACCGGGTGGGCTGAGTGGGCCCTTTCCGACCCTGCCACCCGGCGGGTGGGGGTGGTTCACGCATCGGTCAACGCCATCGCCGTCCTCATCTTCACCGGATCCTGGGTGGCCAGGTTGCGCAACAAGCACGGCGTGGGCGTGGGCTTGGCGCGGTTGGGCAGCGCCTTCCTGATTGTCGGCGGGTTCCGGACGGTTCACTGACCCAGCTGATCGCTGCACGTGGCCGGGCGGGGGAGCTGGCCGAGGGTAGCCACCGAATCGGCGGCAAGCTCCCGGCCCAGGTTCCACCCCAGCCAGTCATCGGTGGTCTCGGGAACGGGTTGCAGGGCGATCACACACTGGGCCACCTCCTCGGGCAGTCCCGCCACGACAGCCGGTGAGGCGTCGGCACCCAGGCTGGCCAGGTAGGCGACATCCAGTTTGCCGGTCACCTCGAAACGGGTGATGTTCTGCTGGGCGACCCACGCCTCAGGGTTAGCCACACCGATGGCCAGCAGGAGGGCAGCCCCGGAGGCGAGCGCTGCCCTGGGTAGCCACCACCCGGACAGCCGCACCCCGGCCGCCAGGACGAACACCACCAGCAGACCAAGCCACACCTCGAACGCGTCGACCAGGACCCGCAGCACGGTGAAACCGTAGGCCTGTTGGTACACGGACATCCTGAACAGGGCCGAGGCGACGACCACCAGGGTGAGGACCGCCAGCGTCCCCAGCACGACGCGCAGCAGCAGACGGTCCCGGGTGTTGGCCCGCGGCGCCTTCCGCACGGCCAGCGCGATGGTGGCGAGCGTCAGCGCCGTCGCCACGGTCAGTTGAGCGAATCCCTGGTGGACGTAGTCCGCATAGCTGAGACCGGTGGTGTTCTGCACAAACTCATGTCCGCCCCACATCGCCGACGCCTGGGCGATCACGAAGACCGCGAATACTGCCACGACTACCCCGACGGGGATCAGCCATTCCCAGGCCCGGCTGACCGGGCGGCCCGCCCCGACACCAGCTTTCTCCACCAGGGGCGGGTTGATGGCCAGATAGCAGCCGGCCAGCACCACGCCGCCGACGACGAACCAGACGAAGGCGCGCAGGACGAGGTTGTCGGCGAGCCGCACGTCGGGAAGGACAGTGGACACCCAGGACCCGAACACCGCGTCGCCCGAAGCGAACAGGCCGCCGAAGACGACGAGCGCCACGAGTGAGATGGCGATGGTCCGCAGCATCGGCCACAGCATCCGGTGCCTGGTGGTGGCGGACATGGTGCGGCCCAGCAGAGGGAGACCGCGGATGCCGCTGAGCACCCACGCGATTCCGCCGGCACAGATCGGTAGGACACGTTTGGCGTCGGTGAGGGAGGTGGTGACGAGCACTCCCGCGGCGAGCACCGCGAGAATGGCCAACCATTCGGCGTCGCGCAGGAGCACGAGCGAGCCCAGTCCCAGGCACAGCGCCGTTGCGGCGAGGGTCCAGGGGCGACGACGGTATACCGAGAGGGAGAGCATCAGGCCGCCGGAGGCCAGCAGGATCAGCAGGGTGCCCAGGCCCAGGCCGCGGTCCGGCAGCACGACGGCGGCCAGGGCACCGATCGCGAGTGCCAGGAACACCGGCAGGGGAGCAGTCCGCAGCCCGCGCTCAGGCCAGAGTCGCTCGGTGCTGGACATCAGCGGTGGGGCGTCGGCGGCACCGGGTGTCGAGGGAGTTCCCTGGGCAGGGTAGGGGTAGCCAGCAGTGGTCACGGCGGTCTCCTTGAGGTGGGTGATGCTGGCGGGGGGCGGCGCTTCGGGGGTAGCTGACGGGGTGGCGGCTGGCGGGGCTGCGCCCCGGGGATTCCTGGGGAGCAGCACGAGGATCCGTGCGCCGCCGGACCCGGGGGTGGGTGGCAGGGCGGCGATGGACCCGCCATGCAGTTGGGCAACCCAACTGGCGATGGCCAGGCCCAGCCCGGTGCCCCCGCTGCTGTCGTCGCCCACCCCGAATCGGGTGAACACCCGCTGGGCCTGCTCCACCGGGATGCCGGGGCCGTCGTCGGTGACTTCAAGCGACCACCGGTCCCCGTCGCCGGCGGCGGCAGCCAGGTGAACCGTGCCGTTGGACGGACTGTGCCGGACCGCGTTGTCGAGCAGGTTCGCGACCACCTGGGCCAGGCGTGCGGAGTCGGCGGTCACCACCAGATCGGGTGGGTCGACCGACGTCGTCAGCTTGATCGACCGGCCGCCGACCGCTACTTCGTTGACGGCTTGATCGAGGAGATCGGCCACGCGAACCGGCGCCAAATCGAGATCGGCAGCGCCGCCATCCACCCGGCTCACGTCGAGGAGGTCGGTGACCAGCGCGCTGAGCCGCTCGGATTGTGTCAGTGCTGACTGCAGGACGGCATCGTCCGGACTGACCACCCCATCGACAAGGTTCTCCAGCAGTGCCCGCTGAGCAGCGAGCGGTGTCCGCAGTTCGTGGGACACTGTCGCGATGAGTTGCCTGCGCTGCTGTTCGTCGCTGGCAAGGTCGGCGGCCATCGTGTTAAACGCCCGGGCCAGGATGCCCACCTCATCCGCGGAGGTAGCGGTGACGCGCGCCGTGTAGTCGCCCGTCGCCATCCGGCCCGCAGCCCGCGTCATCTCCCGCAGCGGGGATGTCATCCCCCGCGCCAGCCACTGGGTCATTCCCAGCGCCGCCGCCAGGGTTGCCGGGAGGGTCAGCCACCCCGGGACGCCTGCCCGCACGCCCACCTGAAGGACCACGACGGCGGCGATGATGCTTAGCGCCACCAGCAAACCGATCTTGACCTTGATGGAGGCCACACCATCGAGGGGGCGCCGGGCGCGAGGAGTATTGCCGGTCATGGTCACTGCTCCAGGGCGTAGCCGACACCGTGCACGGTCCGGACCCGAGACGGCCCCACCTTGGCACGCAGCGACTTCACATGGCTGTCGAGGGTGCGGGTGCCGCGGGCGTCCGCCCACCCCCACACCTCGGTCATCAGGGCTTCGCGGGTGCGCACGGTCCCCGGCTGTTCGGCGAGCATCGCAAGGAGGTCAAACTCCAGGGGTGTGAGGTGGACGTCCTCCGCGGCGACCTGCACCCGTCGGGTGCCCCGATGCAGTACCAGGTCTCCGACGGTCAGTTCGGGGCCGCGGGTGAGAGCCAGTTCCGTGGCCCGGTCGACGCGGCGCAGGAGGGCCCGAACCCTGGCGACCACCTCGCGCATCCGGAACGGCTTGAGCACATAGTCATCGGCTCCCACTCCGAGACCGATCAGGACATCAGTCTCGTCCGCTTTGGCGGTGAGCATCAGGACGGGGATGGGCCGGCGGACCTGGATCCGCCGGCAGACCTCAAGGCCGTCGAAGCCGGGAAGCATCACATCGAGAATGGCCAGATCCGGTTCCCGCTCCGTGTAGGCGGCGATCGCTCCCGGTCCGTCGAACGCACTGACCACCGTGAAGCCTTCGGCGACCAACCGGTCGGTGAGTGCCTGGTTGATGGTCGGGTCGTCTTCGACGACCAGCACTGTGTGGGGGGTCCCGCTGCCCTGTTTCATGTTCCTGAGCCTACAAGCGTGGATCTGGTCGAGGTGGGGCTGACATGTGGAGAACCTGTGAAGGTGTGACGGAGCCGTTCCGGTGGCGGCCACCAGCAATAACGGGCCGATAACGCACCCGTAACTGCCCGGGGCCTATCTTGCCTCTGGAACTGTATCTGCCAGCATGCCGTGGATGGCTGAGCCATCCGTCTGAAGGAGAGACCATGTCAACCGATCAACCCGATCCGCTCGACCGGATCATCGCTAATTCACGCCCGCAACAGGGCCAGCCCCCGGCGGAGCTGAACGAGCCGGGCAACTATCTGGTGTTCGACCGGATGGGCTCCGCGGACCCGGTCACCGACGCCAGCGCGGTCTTCACCATGGGGGAAAGTGGGCGGCTCGGCGTCAGCGACCCGGACACGGTGCTGGGCATTGTGGTCGGCGCAGTGGATCCGGTCACCACGCAGGACGTCGAGGCACAGGTGTCAGCCCTGAAACTGGACGACGCCGGCGCGGGCGGCACGTCCTACATCCCTGACTGGACGCCGGTCGCTCCGACTCCCGTCCTCGCCCCGGCGAAGGTGTCCCCCCAGATTGTCCGGCGCAATGGGGCACGGGTGCGGCCGGAGTGGGTGATTGACCCCGACGCGCGGTCGCCCTACTACCCCAATGCCTATCCCTTCTCGGTGGTCGGCAGGATCTTCGTCTGGGCTGACGCGGCCACCCCCAACTGGAGTTGGTGGGGGACCGCCTCACTGCTCGGAGTCCGCACCATTCTGACCGCCAGCCATGTGGTCCCGTGGGGGTCAGGGAACTGGAAGGCCCTGTTCGTGCCAGCGTTCTACGACGGCGCCTCGATCCACGGCACGTGGGCGGCATCCTGGGTGACGAACGCCCAGGGTTACAGTTCCCATGCCCAGGGTGACGATATGGCGGTGATGCGCCTCGACGTCCCCCTGGGCAACAATCTGGGCTGGTTTGGGTTCCGAACCTACAATTCCGGGTGGGAGGACCAGAGCGTGTGGACCCTCCCCGGCTACCCGTGGGACAAGGACAACGGGAACCGGCCCTGGCTGCACCTGAACTTTCCCATCATTGACGACGACAACGACGGCGCCGGCGTCGAGCTGGAGTATCAGGCCGACACCGAGGGCGGTCAGAGCGGTGCGCCGGTGTTCGCCTGGTTCAACGGATCAGCCGACGTCGTGGGCACCCACTCGGGCGGTGAGAACAACTTCGGTGAACCACGTCAGAACGTCGCTGCCGGCGGCAACGCCCTGACAAACCTTTTGCATTGGGCCAGGAACACCTGGCCCTAGCGGTTAGCCGGTGTCAGAGTGCCGCCGCGACAGCGCCTCACCGGCATCTGTTCATTTCCCTCCATAGGGTGCAAGATCATCTCAAGTCGGTGTTCGCGAAGGTGGGGGTCCGCAGCCGCGGCGAGCTCCTTGCCCGGGTGCGCCCCGACGCTCCTGAAAGTCCCGCCACCACCGCCCAGCAGTTCGCCCGGCTCTAAACCGGCGCCGGGCTACCAGAGTGGAGGTGAAGCATGAGCACTACATCAGACGGCGGGTCGGTCGTGTCAGCTGACGAGCAAGAGACCGGGTTGAAGCGGGTCCTTGGACCGAAGCTCCTCCTGCTGTTTATTGTCGGTGACATCCTCGGAGCGGGGATCTACGCGGTCACCGGCACCATGGCGGGCACGGTGGGCGGGATTGTCTGGCTGCCCTTCCTGCTGGCCTTCGTCGTCGCCACCATGACCGCCTTCTCCTACCTCGAGTTGGTGACCCAGTATCCGCAGGCAGCCGGGGCCGCGCTCTACACGCACAAGGCCTTCGGGATCCACTTCGTCACCTTCCTGGTGGCGTTCGCCGTCGTCTGTTCGGGGATCACCAGCGCCTCGACGTCAGCGAATGTCCTTGCACAGAACCTCTTCGGCGGTCTTGAGGTGAATGGGTGGATGGAGTTGCCGGGTCAGGGACTGGTGACCGCCGTCGCCATGGGGTTCATGGTGTTGCTCGCGCTGATCAATCTCCGGGGGGTGGGTGAAAGCGTGAAGTTCAATGTGGTGCTCACCCTCGTGGAAATGATCGCCCTGTGCATGGTGATCGGGGTCGGTTTCTATGTGATGGCGCAGGGCACCGGGAATTTCGGGCAAGTGGTGGTGTTCACCGACTTCCAGGACAAGGGATTGTTCCTTGCCGTCACCGCCGCCACCTCGATAGCGTTCTTTGCCATGGTCGGTTTTGAGGACTCCGTGAACATGGTCGAGGAGACCAGGAACCCCGAACGGATCTTTCCCCGCGCGATGCTCACCGGTCTGGGGATCGCGGTGATCCTCTACATGCTGGTGGCCGTCACCGTGGTGAGCGTCCTGACTCCCACCGAAATTGAGGGCATCAGGGAGGCAGAGGGAGCTGCCCTGCTGGAGGTGGTGCAGAAGGGGTCACCGGATTTCCCCATCGACCGGATTTTCCCGTTCCTCGCGGTCTTCGCCGTGGCCAACACCGCGCTGATCAACATGTTGATGGCGAGCCGCCTGATCTATGGTCTGGCCCGGCAATCTGTTCTCCCGCGGCCCCTCGGAGCGGTGCTCCCCGGGCGGCGGACCCCCTGGGCGGGTATCGCCTTCTCAACCGTCCTGGCCCTGGGACTGATCTGGTATGTCACCAGTGACCCGGACAGCAACATCGTCGCCAACCTGTCAGGGACGACGGCGTTCCTGCTGCTCTGTGTCTTCACCGTGGTGAACGTCGCCTGCGTGGTGCTCCGGAGCAAACGGGACCGGTCGCGGAAGGTCTTCTTCACCTCGCCGGGCCCGCTGCCCCTGGTAGCTGCCGTCCTGTGCGCTTTCCTCGCTGGCCCCTGGGTGGACCGGGACCCGGTCCAGTACCAGATTGCCGGGGGCCTGATGCTGATCGGCGTCGTACTGTGGTTCATCACCTGGCTCATCAACCGGAAGACGAACGTCGGCGATACCTGAGCCAGATCCCTGAGCTAGCTCCCCGGACCTGAACCCCGGGCTAGCGGGCTATCACCAGGGCGAGCTCCGCCCAGTCGGTGGTGTACCGGGGGGAGGAATACCTCCGGCTCATCGTCCAGTCCGCTGGGGCGCTCAGCCCGGCCCGCCCCAGCCCAATACTGGTTGCCCCGAACTTATCGGTCACCCGGCCAAGGAGCTCGCCGATGTTGCGGCGCTCATGCACCGTCACAAAGGCATCGAACTGCGGCTGATACCCGGCGGGGGAAAGGTCGGTGAGCATCACTCCGGCCCGGGCGTAGGGCACGCCTTCCACCAGATGCCCGTCCAGGGCGCCGACTGCCGCCCGCGTCAGGACCACAGGATCCGCCGTCGGCGCGGGCAGCCTGACGGTGACGGAGGGGAAGGAGGAGGCACTGCGGTGGAAGTGTGATGTGCCGGCGAACACGGTCATGCTCTGGGTCAGCTGGTTCGCCCGGGCCAGCCGCACCGCCGCCGCCTGCGCGTAGAGGCTCATCACCTGGTGCATACCGGGGACGGTGGTCACCGGCGTGGAGAACGAGCGGGAGAAGATCATCTGCAGTTTGTCGGCTCGTTCAGTGTCCAACTCGATGCAGGGGGTGCCGCGCAGCTCCAGGATGGTGCGCTGCATGAGGACGGAGAATTTCCGGCGCATCAGCAGCGGATCGGCGGCCCTGAGGTCGGCGATGGTGAGCACGCCGAGAGCATTGAGGCGTTTGCCGAGACGACCCGCGATACCCCAGACCCCCGTCACCGGGACGCGCGCCATAATGTGGTCGACGTGAGCGGCGGGCATGGTGTCCAGGTTGCACACACCGCCCATGGCTGGGTTCTGTTTCGCTACCCGGTTGGCAAACTTGGCGAGAGTTTTGGTGGGAGCGATCCCCACGCACACGGGCAGCCCGGTATGCAGCGCCATGGCGGTGCGGATGGCCCCGCCCTGATTGGAAAGCACCTGCGGCGACCCTACCAGGCCGAGGAACGATTCATCGATGGAATAGACCTCCTGCCAGGCGGCGAAGCGCCCCATCAACTCCATCGCCCGGGAGCTGAGGTCCCCGTACAACTCATAGTTACTGGACCGCTGGATGAGCCCCCAGCCAGGGGCCTGCGCAGCGATCTTGAACCAGGGTTCGCCCAGTGGAATGCCGAGGGCTTTCGCCTCGGAGGATCGCGCGACCACGCAGCCGTCGTTGTTGGACAGGACGACGACGGGAACCCCGGCGAGCCGGGGGTCGAACACTCTCTCGCAGCTGACGTAGAAGCTGTTGACATCCACCAGTGCTATCCGGGCCGGCCTCCTTCGGCCGGTCGTGGCCGCCGACGGGTGGTGCCCGGGGCGGTCCTGTGGCGGCTGACGGACGCCCGCCGCTACACGTAGTGCAGACAGCGGGTCACCACGCCCCACACCGTCAGGTCGGAGAGTTCGGCGACAGCGATGTCCGGATAGTCGCGGTTGTCGGCCTTGAGGACGACGCCGGTGGAGACCAGCTGCAGCCGTTTGATGGTCAGTTCGCCGTCCAGGATTGCCACGACCACGGACCCGTGCTGCGGGGATAGCGACCGGTCGACGATCAGCTCGTCTCCGTCGTTGATGCCGGCGTCGGACATACTGTCACCGGAGACCCGAACGATGAACGTGCAGGTGGTGTCCCTGATGAGGTGTTTGTTCAGGTCGATTCCGCCGTCGTAGTAGTCCTGGGCGGGAGAGGGGAATCCGGCGGGGACGGCGACCGGGCTGATGTCAGTGAGGTGTCCGGGCGGGGTTCCGTGCAACGGCGCAATGTGGGCTACAACGGTCACGGCGAATTCCTTGAATAGAACATATCTTCGAACAAAGTAAGCGTAGCACCTTCGCGTCGTGAGGAGGCGTGACACAGTGCTAGATTTCACGAGGACGCGGCGACGTCCCGGGGGCATCCGGCCCGCCGGGCCGCCGACGGTAAATGGAGTAGGACACGAACGATGGACTGGATCTGGTTCCCCGCGATTGCAGTAGTTGCCGCGGGATTCGGCTTCGCCGGTGGGTGGACGGCGCTGTCCATCGACCGCAGGCGCCGCCAACCCGAGGCTGCCCCCAGCCGTGATGCCGAAGTGGTTGAGCCTGCCCGGGCGCGGGAAGCTGATTGGTCGGTGTACTGGCAGAAGGACAACATCTGGGTGTTGACCAATTCCGGATCCGCGAAGGCGACAGCGGTTGACGTCCAGTTTGAGCAGTTCGCGGTCGAGTCGTCGAACCTGCGGAGCACCATGGCGACGTCGGGGGAAGCCTCCTTCAGCGGGTATCTCAGGGGCAAGAAGCCGGTGGTGCTCATCTCCTGGACCACCGAGGACAACGAACAGCGTGGACCGGCCCGGCGTGCAATCCCGCTGCAGGGCAACCGCCGCTGGCAGGACTGGTGAGTAGTCCCGGCACCCGGGTGCCGGGACAGCTCACGCCGGGTCGAGGACGCGACCCACAATCCACGCATGCTTGCCGACCTGGCGGCTGCGGCTGAACCCGAACTGGCACCAGCCCTGGGCGGCGCCGTCGTCGTCGAACACCACCGCCGCGTGCGCGCGGTCGGTGAAGACCCGCTCCTTTTTGGCTTCACGGTGGTCCAGCCCTTTCTGGACGCTTTCCGGGTGGAAGCCGATGCACCAGCACCCGCCGAAAACCCCGCTGTTGCGTTCCATCAGTTCAGCAAAAGCATCCCACGTTGAGGCGTCCAGCGGGCGGGTGGTGAGGGCCATGGCGTGCACTCCGTATCAGTCGAGGGTTGCGATCCTTTCCCGGAAATCCGCTTCAGCGGCGCGTTGAATCGAATGTTCTGCCTCGTGAAGCACCCCGTAGGCAAAGGTGTTGTCACCGGCGCGGCGGGCAGCCCGGGAGACCTTGAGGAGGAACTGCTGGAACAGCACGCTGTCGTGGTGCGTTCCCAGGATGTCCTGGATCTTTTCGGATGACTTCATTGACTTGCCCATCTGCGCGCCAAAGCTGAACCCCGAAGACCCATCGACGGACCTGAGCGCGTATCGCAGCCGCTTGGATTTCTTTCGCACATCATGCAGCCGCTCAAGCTGCGCGTCCAGGTCGGTCTCCCGGTTCGCCTGTCGAGCTAACTCCAGCACCCGGGCCTGCTGGCGTTTGACGGCCGGGGGCAGCAGCGACGCGGCCTTGCCGCCGTTCTTTTTGCCGCCCTTCAATGGGAGGCTGGACGTGAAGTCGTCGAGCGCATCCAGGGTGGTGAAGTAGTCGGTGGAGTTCAGTGACCGCAGCACCCGGGCCAGAGCTTTCTGGTGCTGCGCGGCTGACATTTTCTCAAGGCGCCTGATCACATGCCGCGGGATTGTTCCCGGTGGCTGCCGCGCGACTCCCTTCCTGACCAGGTCCTGCATCACCTCGGCATCCCGGGCAGCACTGAGTGTTCCGCCCATCAGTTTGAGCCGTTCCTCGAGGCGATCGGCTCGCTCAGCGTCGAGAAGCGGACGGTAGGTCTTGAGCATGCTGCGCAGGGTGCGGGATCTGACCCGCAGCTGGTGCAGGGACCCTTCCTCGTTGCGGCGGAACCGGAGATCCCAGACCAGCAGGTCCGCGGCGGCCCGGCGGAAGGAGGCGGTGAGGACATTCCTGACGGAGCCCGGCTTGCCCTCGGCGTGGGAGCTTTCGGGGATGCCGCCCAGGGCAGTGGCGAGTTTCGGCCCGCCGAGGCTGGGCGAGGCGCCTGCATTCAGCAGGCAGTCCTCGACGGCGTCCGCTACCCCGGCCTGTTCGTCGTCGGGGTAGGCATCGGCGCCCACCACCTCGGCCTCCCATTCCCGCCAGGACCGGGTGGCCCCCGTGGTCAGGTCTTCCGAGTCGACCAAATCATCGCAGATCTCGATCAGGGGGCTGCCAGCCGACCCGATCAGCGTGGTGATGGTGCGGGTGGTGGTGAGGCGCGCCACCGGGATGAGGGGGTGGGTCCTGACATGGACCCGCACCAGGTCAAGCACCTCCGCTGGCACAGCCTCGTCGGCGGCCGCCAGCGGAACGTGGACTTCGAGCCGGTGCGGGGCCGCCGGAAACTTGATGTGCCACCCTTCATCCGCACCGCCGTGTCGGCGCCGCAGGGTGATCCCGTAACGGAGCAGGTCGCGGGTCGCGAGGTCGTAGTAGACCGCCTCAAGCACCACGGTGCCGCCGTCATCCACCCGGGCCACCCCGGTGATGCCTGCGAGGTCGGGGACTGAATCCTCCGGCCCGACGTCGTACTTGCGTTCAATCTCCAGCGCTTCGCTGCGTTTCATACCCCCATTATCGCGCCCGGAGCTCCGGGCGCTACGAGCTGGTGGCATGGGTGCTGCCGGAGCGATGCCCTGAGGTGGACAGCAGGTCGTTGAAGCGTTGCTGTGTTTCCCTGACGTCCCGCGAGGTTCCGCCGGACCGAAGGATCCTGTCGATTTCCGCGTCTGCTTCCCGGAGCAGCCGGAGGAGGCTCTCGTCGGCTCCGTCCTCACTCAACTGGGTGATCGTTAGTTCGTTTGAAAAGCTCATGGCTGGTCTCCTGCCGGTGACAAAGGTTCATCCCGCGCAATTTATGCTGCGGGGCGACTGATGCTGTGCCGGAAAGGAGATCCTCTGATGATGCGGCGCGACAGGATGGCGCGGAGTTCGGAGCGGGTGGCCGATTCCTCCGGGGCAGCCAGAGGCGGCGCCGGGAGGAGCGAGGGTGTCTGTTGCCGATCGGATCTGACCACGGGATACCTCAGCGTGCGGGCTCGCCGTGCGGTCAGACGGTGACGAATATGCTCACAGCAGACGGTAACCGAGGCCGTCTAGGGCTGAGAATACCTCACGAAGCTCGCTGCGCGGCTCATTCGAACCGGGAAGGATCGCCCATGCCGTACCGCACCACCTCGGCGGTGCCGCTGGAAAAGTCGATGACGGTGGTGGGTTCGGCCCCGCAATCCCCGGATTCGATGACCGCGTCCACCTGATGATCGAGCTCTTCCTTGATTTCCCAGCCCTGGGTCAGGGGTGCCTCCTGGGCGGGGAGCAGAAGGGTGCTGGACAGCAACGGCTCGCCGAGCTCCTCAAGCAGGGCCTGGACCATCCGGTGGTTCGGGATGCGGACGCCGACGGTCTTCTTCTTCGGGTGGAGGAGCCGGCGGGGGACCTCCTTGGTGGCGGGCAGGATGAAGGTGTAGCTGCCCGGCGTCACCGCCTTGATGCTGCGGAACACGTCGTTGTCGATGTGCACGAACTGTCCCAGCTGCGAAAAATCCTTGCAGACCAGGGTGAAGTGATGCTTGCTGTCCAGCTTCCTGATCGACCGGATCCGGTCCAGAGCATCCTTGTTGCCCAGCTGGGCGCCCAGGGCGTAGCAGGAGTCGGTGGGGTAGGCGATCAGCCCACCGGACCTGACGACGTCGACAATCTGCCCTATCGCGCGCGGCTGCGGATCCTCGGGATGCACATCGAAAAATTTGGCCATGCGAAGAGCATACGTCGGCGCGGCCCGGTCAGGTGATCCCCAACTGGAACCAGCCAGCCCAGCCCGTTGATGCGTTCCACCAGGTGCTGTAGACAACGCTGTCCGATCCGACGACGAACACGTCCAGGTGCTCGGTCACCCGGGACACGGCGGCCACCTGGCTGCCGGGCTTGGCAACGCCGCCCGAAATGTTGAACCAACCGGCCCACCCCGATGTGTCATGCCACCAGGTGCTGTAGATCCTGTTGTCGGTGCCGACGGTGAACAGGTCGAGGTGGTTGGAATACCGGGCTACCGCGGTCACCGGCGACCCAGCCGACGCGACACCACCGGACACCTGGAACCACGCACCCCAGCCGGTCCTGGCGCTCCACCAGGTGGACATGATCTTCCCGTCCGGGGCGGTGGTGAACAGGTCCAGATGATCGGGGTGCCGTGCCACGACGTTGACCGTGGCGTCGGGCCGGGCCAGCTGCCCGCCGACCTGGAACCAGCGGGACCAGCCGCTGCGTTCGTCCCACCAGCAGCTCCAGACCCGGTTGTCGGTGCCGACCGTGAACAGGTCGAGGTGGAACGGGTACCTGGCGATGGCCGTGACGGTTGCCCCGTTGGCCGCGACCCCACCGGAGATCTGGAACCAGGTGGACCAGCCGGTCCGTACATTCCACCAGATGGACATGATTCTGCCGTCCGAGGCGGTGGTGAACACGTCAAGGTGATCGGCGTACCGGGCCAGGACATTCACCGTCGACCCGGCGCGGGCTACCAGCGTTCCCAGCTGGAACCAGTTGGACCAGCCGCCGGAGGAACTCCACCACGCGCTGTATACCCGGTTGTCGGTGCCCACGGTAAACAGGTCAAGATGTCCTGCGTAGCGGGCGACGGCGGTCACCGGCGACCCTGCGCCGCCCGGTGACGCGAACCCGCCCATCAGGTGGAACCAGCCAGCCCACCCGCTGCTCTGATCCCACCAGTTGGACATGGTGCGCCCATCGGACCCCACAGCGAAGACATCAAGGTGCTCCGGGTACCTGTCGATCACGGTGATCGGGGTTTTCGCCCGGGCCGTCAACGCTCCCAGCGGCCCGATCCGGTTCCAGATCACCTGCCGGCAGATCCGGCAGAACGGCACCCCCAGGTCCCGCATCTTGCAGGCAAACTCCGGCCGGAACGCACCACAGTGGTAGTAGTGCGCGCCCTCGAAGGTGCCGACGGTCCCGGCGGCAACCGGGCTGGGCCGTGAATCGACCGTGCTGCAGTCCGGGTTGGTCATGGTGGGGATTGCTGTGGCGGCGTTAACCGCCCACCGCCATTTGAGGGTGGCCCGGTTCCGGTTGATCGTGACGTTGGGTTCGCCGGGCTCCGGGCCGGGATGATGGTCGTGGCCTGTCTCGTTGCCGCCGGCATAGTAGGGATACTCGTCGGCCAGCCCGAACGCTGTGTGACCCATCTCGTGGATACCGATTTCGGTGGCATTGCTGGCCAGCGAGTAGGTGCCGATGGACCCGCCGCTTCCCCCGTGGACGGTCGAATTGACGATCACCAGCACCGTGGTGAACTCCGGCACCTGTGCCGCTGCGACGCTCAGCGCCGTCCCTGAATTGCAGAGCAGCAGCCGCCTGATGCCGTTCCCTCCGAAGGTCGCGTCAAAGTAGGTCCGCGCAGTGGCGCCGGTGCCACCCGGTCCCACCGGATCGTCGGCTCCGGAGTCGGTGGAGGACACGTTGACCCGGAAGATGTTGATGGCCGGCGCCAGTTCGTTGAACGGTGGAGTGCCCAGGAACGCGTTGGCGAGTGCGGTGCAGGCGGCATCGAAGGCGGCCTGTTCTGCGGCCCGGAACCCGTCGCCCAGGAGCACCACGTTGAACGCGCGGTTGCGGGGTGCTGAGCCCCGGATCTGGGTGGTCCCCATGATGACTCCGTCGGCGGTAGTCATTCCGTTTCACCCCGTCCCTCGATGGCGAAGCTGGTGATTTCCGTGACGCGGGAGGCTCCGAGCCGTCGCCCGTCGCCCCCGTCGCCCGGCGGTTCAGCCCCCCGGCCGCCGGTGTCCTCCGGATCCGGCTCGGCGATGTCGATCAGCGCGATGCTGCGTGCAGCCTCCGGCGCCGGGACGACGACGGTAAACGCGCCGCTGGGCCGCTCCACCTGCACCCGGGTGATCGGTTCACCGGGAGTCTCAGGGAACACCTCGGCGCTCTGAAGGTCGCCGGTCCGCACGGGGACACGGGTTAGTGGCGCGTCCTGGGCGTCGCGTACCTCGGCGTACCGTCCGGCACGAAGGTCGGGGTGCGCATCGAAACCGGTGACCGCCACGTTAACCGGCTGCTGGAGGATCAGGCGGACGTCGTCGCCGTCGTACTCGAAGATCAAGCGGATGGCTCCGGGGGCGGATTCTGGGATGTCAGTCATGAGGGATCTTCTTTCGCGGGAGGTCTTCTCCCTATCGTCCCGCCGGCGACGTTACTGGGCTGTTACCGCAGCCGGGGTGCGGACGGCCCGTCGACCGGTAACACAGCAGTAACGCGAGCGGCGGTACGTTGGGCCTTTATCCCCGACATCCTCAGAGGTAGAGTGCCACCATGATTGATTCTGAGTCCTCAGGCAGCAGGTCCCGCGGGCAGGAACCGGAAACCACTGGCCGTTTCATAGTTGTTTTTGCCGACGCAGAGCAGGATGCATCGGGCCTGCTGCGTTCGGCAGGCGGCATGGCCAATGTTGCCGACTCCCGCGATTTTGGTACCCGGGCGGCGACTTCCGCCGAGACGGAAGGCGCCGACGCCACCGTCTTTTCCCGGCTGGGGGTTGCTGTGGTGTCCGCTGACCCGCAGCAGGCCCGGTCGCTGCGCACGTCTTCCGACGAGGGCGCCATCATTTCTGTGTCTCCCGAACTGATCCACCACGTGCTGACCGAGAACGCGGGGGGAGCGTCGGCGTCGTTCCAGGACACCCCGCAGCTCACCTGGGGGTTGCAGGCGGTAGGTGCCGACACGTCGCCCTATAGCGGTGAGGGCATCCGCGTCGCCGTCCTTGACACCGGCTTCGAATCGGACCATCCGGACTTTACCGGCCGGCAGATCACCGTTGAGTCGTTTATCCCGGGTGAAACAGCCCAGGACGGGCACGGCCACGGGACCCATTGCATCGGCACGTCGTGCGGGCCGCGGTCGCCGTCCGACGGCCCGGCGTACGGCGTCGCCTACGAGGCTGAGATCTACGCGGGGAAGGTCCTGGGAGATTCAGGGTCAGGCAGCGACGGCGGCATCATCGCCGGGATTGACTGGGCCATGGCCAACGACTGCACCGTGATTTCGATGTCGCTCGGCGCCGATATAGCACAGGTGCACCCGCCCTACACGGCGGTGGGCCGCCGGGCACTCGATCAGGGGCACCTGATCCTTGCGGCGGCGGGGAACAACGCCGACCGCCGGCAGGGGGACTTCGGCTTTGTCGGTGCTCCGGCCAACAGCCCGTTCATCATGGCCGTGGGTGCGCTGGACCAGCAACTGGAGATGGCGTTCTTCTCTGCCCGGACCCTCCCGGTTCGGGGCGGCCAGGTTGATGTTGCCGGCCCAGGGTTCCAGGTGTATTCCTCCTGGCTGATGCCGGATCGCTACAACACCATCAGTGGAACGTCGATGGCCACGCCGCACGCTGCTGGGATTGCGGCGCTGTGGGCACAGGCCTCAGGGTTCCGCGGTCGCGAACTCTGGTCACTGATGGTTCAGGAGAGCCAGCGGCTGCTGCAGGCGTCAGTGGACGTTGGCTCCGGCCAGGTGATGGCGCCGCAGGAATAAGTCAAATGAACTTCACCGTCACCGTCGATGACCAGCACCGTCCCGCGATCCAGGAGGTCGCGGAACGGTTGCGGTCCTGCGGCATGGAGGTCGACCGGGTGCTCGACCAGGTGGGAATGATTACCGGGTCAGCCTCCGAGGACTGCCGGCCGGAGATGGAGGCGGTCGAGGGAGTGTCCTCGGTGGACGGCGAGGCGCGTTACCTGTTGCCGCCGCCCGACAGCGAGATTCAGTAGCTCGTCCTGTTGACCCTACTGGCCGCTGGGTTCGGGCGTGCTCGCAGCCTTCCCACCGACGTCGTCGAGCACGTTCTGCGCCTGCCGGTCCACCAGGCCGGTGAACAGTTGCTGCGCGGCGCCGAAGGTGATGGCCCAGGCTACGATCTGTGCCGGGTTATCGAGGTCACTCAACCCGGGGACGAATCCGCCCCGCATCAGCTGCAGTCCCAACACGGCAGTCAGGGCGCCGGCCGGCAGTTTGAGGATTGCTAAAGCCAAGGGGAGGCCATATGGGGTGGAGGTGCCGCGGACATGGCGGAGGGACGCCGCGCCGGAGACCGCCGCGGCGATCAGCCCAAACGACTCGATGAAGAAGACGTCCCAGGGGCGGGGCCGGTTGCCGGTGGGGCAGGCCGTACCCTCCGAGGGCTCAAAGCACAGGCGTAGTTCCTCCGGTCGAATCCACCCGGCGATCGCGAGTGCGCTCGCCAGGACGGTCAGCACCAGCGCTCCCATGATCAGCACATTGCGGAAGCTTCGGACCCGGGAGAACTCCTCGCGGGACTCCAGGCAGGAGGCCCTGAACGCGGCTACCAGGGTCATCCGCCCCGATTCCTCCAGCGGGGCCGCAGCCGCGGCGGTGACCACCTCCTCCACCGCCGTCCGGTGCGGGTCGCCCCGGGACAGGTGGTGCCGGGCATGCGCCTGGATGCCCGGCAGCTGCGACTGCACGTAGCCCAGCGGTGCCCGGAGCAGGAGCGCCACCTGCGCTGCGTCCAGCTGACTGAGGACCCGTTCCACCACGGCGCCATTGAAGGAGGTCTGGATGGCCGGGGATTTCTTCTCCGCCACCACGATGGCCTCGTTGAGGTGCCGGGCGATGGCGTCATCGAGGGCCGCCTTGGCGCTTCCCTGACCCGCCGGGTCGTTCGCCGGGGGATCGGAGAGCCTGATCCACTCGGCGAGGGTCCGTAGCTGGGCGGCCAGGGTGATGGCCTGCTCCCGCCATGTGCGGTTGGTCGGCGGTGGGAGGGTCGAGGGTAGCGGCGGTTGCGGCGAGGCTGCGGGGACTGACATGGCTCACCCTATTCGTACGACGGGCGCAAGCCGACGCCGAAGCCGGGGCTGGGCTCCGGCAGGAGGGGCTCCGGGGTCTGCAGCAGGGGGCGGATGAGTTCGGTGATCCGTGCCGACGGCCTCACCCCGCACTCCCGCTTCAACGTGGTCAGGTAGGTGCGGTAACTCCTGATGGCCAGGCCGTGGTTCCCGGCTGCCAGATGGACGCGCAGCAAGGTCCGCTGCACGCTTTCCAACAACGGGTCAAGCGCGACGGCGGCGGTTGCCGCGTCGAGGGCGGCCGGCAGCTGCCCATCCGCCAGATACGTGTCGGCAAGGGTTTCGAGGGTTGAAAGGCGCTGCCGGAAGAGCCGGTCCTGGTCAGCCCGAAGCCAGTCTTCATCCCAGCCGGGCAGCAGTTCGGCGGCACGCAGTTCGGCCGCCAGCCCGGGCGGGACTGCCACCCCACTGTCCGCAAGGTCCACGCGTCCCAGGAGCTGGTCGACGTCGATGATGATGCCCGGGCAAAGGGCCAACGGGTCACTCACCGGGTGAAGCAATCCGGGTAGCTGGTGGGCAATGTTCCAGAGGCACGCCCGCAGGCTGCCGGAGGCTTGTGCATCGGTACGGTCCGGCCACAGCAGGCCGGCGATGTAGCATCGTCGTCGGCCGCCACGCAGCGCAAGCGCGGCAATCAGGCGCTGCTGGCGGAAGGCAACGGTGACCGGCTGATGATCCCGTTCAAGACACCAGTACCCCAACAATTTCAAGTTCCACTGGACCGGAATGTTCGTCGACATGTCCCGTCCCCACTTCCTGCTTGAAAGGGGAGAGGCGTCCCCTATCCGCTGAAACGGTTGACCGCTGTCAAGTGCTAGGATCCTCAGACTTCAGGGGGTTGTCAATGATCCCGGCAACAGCTCACCCGTACATGATTATCCGTCCTTCCGGGGTCCCGTCCGGGTGTGTTTTCTGGCGTCCTCCGGGGAGGGTCCTAGCGGATGTCGCGGATGATGTTGGTGATCCGGGCGGTGGAGAGGCGGCGGCCGTGGTCGTCGGTCATCACCACCTCATGGGTGGTCAGGGTGCGGCCCAGATGAACGGCTGTCGCGGTGCCGGTCACCAGGCCCGATGACGCGGACCGGTGGTGGGTGGCGCTGATCTCGATGCCCATGGCCTGGCGGTCCCGGCCGGCGTGCAGGCCTGCGGCGAAGGACCCCAGGGTCTCGGCGAGCACCAGGTGCGCCCCGCCATGCAGGATGCCCGCCACCTGCTCGTTTCCCTCGACCGGCATGGTGGCCACGAGGCGGCCGGGAGTCATCTCGGTGAAGACGATGCCCATCTTCGCCGCGAGCCGTCCAATGCCGTGGCCGCTGAGCCAGTCGTGCATCTCCTCGGGCACGCCCGCCGATTTCAGCTCGGCGGCGAACGGGTTGACGGTCGGTTCCGGTCCGGACGACTCCGGAGTGTAATTGTGGGTCATGGGAACTAGGCTGGCACCTGTGAGTCAAACAACCAAACCCGACGTTCCCGTAGCCGCCGCGACTCTGACGGACGCCCCGCCGACGGCGCAGATGCCGGCCGACGGTACCCGTAAACGCCTCCTCGTGATTGACGGCCACTCGATGGCCTACCGGGCGTTCTATGCCCTGCCCGCCGAGAATTTCTCCACCGACACGGGTCAGCACACCAACGCCGTCTACGGGTTCACGGCAATGCTGATCAACCTGATCCGGGACCAAAAGCCCACTCACGTGGCGGTGGCACTGGATCTGAACACACCGACGTTCAGAACGGAGGAATACACCGAGTACAAGGCCGGGCGTGCCAAGACTCCCACGGAATTCCACGGCCAGGTGGACCTGATCATCAAGGTGATGCAGGCCATGCACATTCCCACCCTCTCCATGGAGGGGTACGAGGCCGACGACATCATTGCCACCCTGTCGGTCCGCGCCGCCGCCGAGGGCTGGGATGTTCAGGTGGTCAGTGGCGACCGTGACGCGTTCCAGCTGGTCAATGACCGGGTAACGGTCCTGTACCCCAAGCAGGGTGTCACCAACATCCCGCAGATGGATGCTCAGGCTGTGGAGGAGAAGTACCTCGTGCCGCCGGACCAGTACTCCGATCTGGCCGCGCTGGTCGGGGAGACGGCCGACAACCTGCCGGGCGTACCCGGAGTCGGGCCGAAAACGGCAGCCAAGTGGATTAAACTCTATGGCGGGCTGGACGGCATCCTCGAGAACCTTGACGCCATCAAGGGGAAGGTGGGCGACTCACTCCGGGAGAACATTGAGCTGGTCAAACGGAACCGGCGGCTGAACCACCTGCTCCGTGACCTTGACCTGCCGGTCGAACTGGACACGATGGTGTCCAGGACCCCTGACCGTCCGGCCGTCGAGGAGCTGTTCGACTCCCTCCAGTTCAACGTCCTCCGGAAGCGCCTGTTCGACCTGTTCGGTGAGGAAGACGCCGCGGAGGCCCATGATGAGATGACCCCGCCGGAGCACGTGGTCCTCGGCGACGCCGCGGCCCTCACCGGGTGGTTCAACGCCACCAATCAAGCCATCGCTGCAGTCCAGCTGGTGACCCAGTCGACCACCGGGAACGACGACGTCGTCGGGCTGGCCATCGTGACCTCCACGGGCGCCGCGTACCTGGAGTTGGAGACGCTGGATGCTGAGGCTGAGCAGGTGCTCGCCGGCTGGCTGGCCGACCTCGCTGCGCCCAAGGTGGTCCACGACTTTAAGGCCGCCTACAAGCTGCTGGCCGTCCGCGGGCTGAAGCTCGCCGGAGTGGTGGACGATACGGCCATCTCCGGTTACCTGATCCAGCCCGACCGCCGGGCGTACGACCTCGGCGACCTGAGCCAGTCGCACCTGAGGATGTCGATCGCGCCCCCCGCGGAGTCGACCGGGGGACAGCTTGCGCTGCAGCTGGAGGAAGAGGATGTGGCGTCACCCGCCGTCGCCCGCGCCTTCGCCGCCCTCCAGCTGAGCGAATACTTCGCCGGCCAGCTGGTGGAGCGCGGTGCGAACCAGCTGCTCGGCGGTCTTGAACTGCCCCTGGCCGAGGTGCTCGCGGAGATGGAGCTGACCGGTGTGCCGGTGGCGATGGACCGCCTCGACCGGCTGTTCGACGACTTCTCGGCGACCATGAGCACCACCAGCGCCGAGGCGTTCAGGATTATCGGCAAGGAGATCAACCTGGGCTCGCCCAAGCAGCTCCAGGCGGTCCTGTTCGACGAACTGGAACTACCGAAGACCAAGAAGATCAAGACCGGCTACTCCACCGACGCCGATGCGCTGACCGACCTGATCGTGAAGACCGGGCACCCGTTCCTCGAACAGCTCCTGGCGCACCGCGACGCGTCCAAACTCCGGCAGACGGTCGAGGGGTTGCGCAAGTCGGTGGCCGACGACGGCAGGATCCACACCACGTACGTGCAGACCATCGCGGCCACGGGACGGCTGTCCTCGACGAACCCGAATCTGCAGAACATCCCGGTGCGCTCTGACGAGGGCCGCCGGATCCGGGAGGTCTTCGTCGTCGGCGACGGGTTTGACTGCTTGATGACCGCCGACTACTCCCAGATCGAGATGCGCATCATGGCGCACCTGTCCGGCGATGAGGGTCTGATCCAGGCATTCCGCGACGGCGAGGACCTGCACCGGTTTGTCGGCGCTCACATTTTCAACGTCGAACCCGCCGATGTCACCAGCGCGATGCGGTCCAAGGTCAAGGCCATGTCCTACGGCCTGGTCTACGGGCTGAGCTCGTTCGGGCTGTCCAAGCAGTTGGCCATCTCGGTCGATGAGGCCCGCACGCTGATGGGCGACTACTTCGACCGGTTCGGTGCCGTCCGCGACTACCTGCGCGGCGTGGTGGAACAGGCCCGGATCGACGGCTTCACGTCGACCATCGAAGGGCGCCGCCGGTACCTGCCCGACCTCTCCAGCGACAACCGTCAGCTCCGGGAAATGGCTGAACGGGCCGCGTTGAACGCCCCCATCCAGGGGTCGGCCGCCGACATCATCAAGAAGGCGATGCTCGGCGTCGACGCTGAACTGCGCCGGCAGGGCCTCTCCTCGCGGATGCTGCTCCAGGTGCACGATGAGCTGGTCCTGGAAATCGCGCCCGGCGAGCGGGACACGGTGGAACTGCTGGTACGCGAACAGATGGGATCCGCGGCGGACCTGACGGTGCCGCTGGACGTGTCGGTCGGCGTCGGGGCGAGCTGGCACGAGGCAGCCCACTAGGCCGTGCTGGTGCCTGGCGCCCCGCCGCACTAGGCTGGTGGATCGTGACTGAAACCCAGGACTCCGCCGCCCCGTCTCCACTGCGCATCGACACCTTCACTGTGACCGCTGACACTGATTACTCCGCCGACAGCGCGCTGGCCCAGTGGTTCGAGGCAGTCCGATTCGGGTTCCACGAAACGCGGACCGAGCCGGAGGACCTGGCCACCTACGCCGAGGCGTTCACGTCCGACAGCCGCACCCTCTGGGGCGCCTACGACGACGCAGCCAGCGCCCACGCGTGGGACGCCAGCATTCCGGTGGCCACCTACGCCACCATGGTCAACTCCCTCAACGTCGGCAACGGCCAGCTGATTGACGCGCACCAGATCACCGCCGTCACCGTCCGCCCGACCCACCGCCGTCGCGGGCTGCTGCGCACCATGATGACCACCGACCTGCAGGCCGCCGCCTCCAAGGGCCTTGCCATCGCGGCGCTGACCGCTTCGGAGGCGACCATCTACGGCAGGTTCGGGTTCGGCGCGGCGACGTTCACCCGCAATGTCGAGGTGGATGTCAAGGAACGGTTTGCCCTGCGCACCGCTGCCTATGGCGTGACCGAAATGGTGGCGCCAGCCTCCGCGGCGGCCCTGTCGGAGCAGATTTTCGCCCGATTCCACCATGTGACCACCGGCTCGGTGGGCCGCCAGTTCGCTTACCCCCAGCGGGCATCCGGGCGGTGGGGCGAGGAACGGCCCACCGAAGACAAGGGCGTCCGCGCCGCCGTCCATTACGACGACGACGGCCGGCCCGACGGGTTCGTCTCCTACAAGTTCGCTGGCTGGGGGACCACCCCGTACACGATGAAGATCGTCGACCTGGTTGCCGCCTCCGACGCCGCTTACCTTGAGCTGTGGCGCTACCTCGGCTCGATTGACCTGGTGCAACGGATCACCTTCGATCTTGCCCCGGTCAACGACCCCCTGCCCTGGGCCCTGCAGGATCGCCGGTGCTACAAACTGGTGGGCGACGAGGACGTCCTCTGGCTGCGCATCCTCGACCCGGTCGCCGCACTCGAGGCCCGCGGCTATCAGGGTGCCGGGACGGTCACCCTGGAAATCGTTGACCCGCTGGGGTATGCCGCAGGCCGTTTCAGGTTGACGGCTGACAACGGAGCGGGGTCGGTCGCCCGGCTCGACGACGACGCCCCCGTCCAGCTGCGCGTCGACATCGCGGCGCTCGGCTCAATCTACCTGGGTGGTGTGCCGGCGCAGACGCTGGCCGCCGCGGGGCACATCACCGAACAGGGTGACGAGGGGCAGGGCGGGGTCGCCGCCGTCGACCGGATCTTCCAGACCCCCACCAGCCCGTACTGCATCACCCACTTCTAACATCCGCCCCCCGCGCGCCCCATCCAGCATCTCCTTATCCCACGCCCTCCCCACCCCCTTTCCGCCGCAGAGTCAGCTGTGGCGGGTCGGAGGGTCGATGAGTCGCCACAGCTGACTCTTCGGCAGAGGGTGGGGAGTCACTTTGACCTGTGTTGGCGCAAACGGCTAGACTGGACGGGCGTGTAATGCGCACTGCGAAACGGGTTATCCAGCAATATTTGATGACCTGTTCTCTCTCCAAAAGTCCACTTCCGGACGGGTACCACTTGGATCAGCAGAGTTTCCTGTTGTCTTCGTGTCGCCCGCCGGATCAACTAATCATCCACAACGGAGTCCCAACTACATGACCATCACCACCACCGAGAAGCCAGGTGCACCGCAGGTCGCGATCAACGACATCGGCACCGCTGAGGACTTCCTCGCAGCCATTGACGCCACCATCAAGTACTTCAACGACGGAGACCTCGTTGAAGGAACGGTTGTCAAGGTTGACCGCGACGAAGTTCTGCTCGACATCGGTTACAAGACCGAGGGTGTCATCCCTTCCCGTGAGCTCTCCATCAAGCACGACGTTGATCCCGGAGACGTTGTCTCCGTTGGCGATCTCGTCGAAGCCCTGGTGCTCACCAAGGAGGACAAAGAAGGCCGACTGATCCTGTCCAAGAAGCGCGCTCAGTACGAGCGTGCCTGGGGCGATATCGAGAAGGTCAAGGAAGAAGACGGCGTCGTCACCGGTACGGTCATCGAAGTTGTCAAGGGTGGACTCATCCTTGACATCGGCCTCCGCGGCTTCCTGCCTGCGTCCTTGGTTGAGATGCGTCGTGTACGCGATCTTGCTCCATACATCGGTCAGAAGATCGAAGCGAAAATTATTGAGCTGGACAAGAACCGCAACAACGTGGTTCTGTCCCGCCGTGCCTGGCTTGAGCAGACCCAGTCCGAGGTGCGTTCCACGTTCCTCAACAAGCTGGAAAAGGGCCAGGTTCGTCCCGGCGTTGTCTCCTCGATCGTCAACTTCGGTGCCTTCGTGGACCTGGGCGGCGTCGACGGCCTCGTTCACGTCTCCGAGCTGTCCTGGAAGCACATCGACCACCCATCCGAGGTTGTCGAAGTTGGCCAGGAAGTCACCGTTGAGGTCCTCGAGGTTGACCTGGACCGCGAGCGGGTTTCACTGTCACTCAAGGCCACCCAGGAAGATCCATGGCAGACCTTCGCCCGCACCCACGCCCTCGGGCAGGTTGTTCCGGGTAAGGTCACCAAGCTGGTTCCTTTCGGTGCGTTCGTTCGCGTCGAAGACGGCATCGAAGGCCTGGTTCACATCTCCGAGCTGGCGGTCCGCCACGTGGAGCTGGCAGAGCAGGTTGTCTCGGTTGGAGACGAGCTGTTCGTCAAGGTCATCGACATCGACCTCGAGCGTCGCCGGATCTCCCTCTCCCTCAAGCAGGCCAACGAGGGCGTGGACGCCGACAGCACCGAGTTCGACCCGGCCCTGTACGGTATGGCTGCCGAGTACGACGAAGAAGGCAACTACAAGTACCCTGAGGGCTTCGATCCTGAGTCCAACGAGTGGCTTGAGGGCTACGACTCTCAGCGCGCTACCTGGGAAGCTCAGTACGCTGAAGCCCAGTCACGCTGGGAAGCCCACAAGAAGCAGGTTGTCCAGCACGCATCTGACGATGCAGCTGCAGCCAACGAGCCTGTTGAGTCCAGCTCCACGAGCTACTCCTCAGAGCCAGCAGCTACTGAAAGCACCACCAGCGGCAGCAGCAACAGCAACGTCGGCACGGGTACGCTCGCGTCAGACGAGGCACTTGCTGCCCTGCGCGAAAAGCTGACCGGCAACTAGGTCACGCACTAGCACCCGAAAAGGCCCCCACCATGCTGGTGGGGGCCTTTTTGTGTCTATCCGCGATCAGTGGGAGGGCTAGTCGGGGACCGCCGCTCAGCGCCCGGTGGACACCGTGACGGTGAATTTCGGGTTCCGGGCGGCCTGACGAGTGGGTCCAACCAGGGTGGTCAACGGTGTCCTGTACTGCAGGTGGCTGTTCCACACGGTCCACAGTTCACCGCCCGGGGCGAGCACCCGGCCGGCATCGGCGAACAGCTTCAGGGCGATCCCCGAGTGGACGGTCCCCTCCAGGTGGAAGGGCGGGTTCAGGATAATCAGATCAGCCGACGACGACGCCCTGGATGACAGAGCGTCGTCGCGCACGACCTTAATCCGGTCACCCACGCCATTGGCGTCCGCTGTGGCCCGCGAGGATGCCACAGCTGACGCCGACTGGTCAGTCGCCAGCACCTCCAGTGAGGGGCGGGTCAACGCGAGATAGGCCGCTATGGTTCCGTTCCCCGACCCGAGGTCAACCGCCTGGCCAGCCTCCCGGGCACCGGCGAGGGCAGGCAGCAGATACCGGGTCCCGGCGTCGAGCTTCGCACCGCCGAACGTGGTGCCGAAGGCCTTCAGGATGAGGGGGTCGGGGAGCCCGACGTCGTGCGCCTCCCCGACCGGGAAGCCGCTGGTCGGTGTGACACGGGGGGCGGCGGCCGTCAGGATCCGTGACTTCTGCCGGGCCAGCCCCGCCGACACCGTGCCGAAGTGGCGGGCCAGGACCCCGTTCATCGCCGTGGTCATGTGTTTGACCCGGCCGCCTGCGAACACGGTGACGTCCGGGCTGGCGAAGTGGGCGATCGTCCAGGCCATCTCATCGAGTGCGGCCAGTGACCGGGGGAGCTGCAGCAAGATGACGCGTGCGCCGGCCAGCAGGTCTCCGCCCAAGGGGTGGTGGGTGAAGCTGTGGGAAAGTCCGGCGGACTCGGCGTTGGCGGAGAGGGCCAGCTCGCCGGACAGCGGGTCCTGGTGGGTGCGGGTGGCACGCGCACCGTGCAGTGCAGCGGCTCCGAGGGTGAGTGCCCCGTAATGGTCGCCGATGACGACGACGCCCTCCGGGTCTGCGCTGATCGCAGCGGCCGCGGTGTCCAGGAGGAGCCGATCAGTGGCGTCGAACGCGAAGAGGTTCGCGGCCTCGACGTCGGGAGCCCGCCGAAGGTTGTCGAAGGAAAAGTCAGTCACAATCCACCCATTTCAGGTCGTGTAGTTGAGCGCCGGATTTCCCGGCGGTGAGTGATGCGAGCCGGGCGGTGAAAGCCTCGACCGATGCGGTCCCCGCGTCCACAGCCACCTGGATCAGGACCCGGTCCGCAAGATAGTCGGTTCCCACCACCTCGATGCCGGTGTTCCGCAGGTCATTCTCGACCCGGCCGGCATCAGCATGGTCAACAGTGACCGCCAACCGTTGCAGCAGGCGCCGCCGGATCAGGGGAGCCGAATCCAGCACACGCGACGCAGCGTCCGAGTAGGCACGTACCAGCCCGCCAGCGCCGAGGAGTACCCCGCCGAAGTAGCGGACCACCACCACCGCCACGTCGCTCAGGTTGGTCTCCCCACCTGCGGTCTCGCGTTTGAGGATGGCGTCGAGCATCGGGCTACCGGCGGTGCCGGAGGGTTCGCCGTCGTCGTTGGCCCGCTGGATCAGCCGGTCCGGGCCGAGCACCACCGCACTGCAATGGTGCCGGGCGTCGTGAAATTCACGGCGGAGGTCGGTCAGGAATGTGCGGGCGTCATCCTCGCTGCTGATTCCCCGGGCGACAGCAATAAAACGGGATCGACGCACCTCCGTGTCGTTGCGGTGCTCGCCCCTGACCGTCGTATACCCGGTCACCCCACTGTCGCTCACCGGGCCAAGTCTAGTCGGCGGGGGCTCCCGCAGGCGGGCGGTGGGCGGGTTAGGGTGGTGGACATGCTCAGAATTGGTCTGACCGGCGGGATCGCCGCCGGGAAATCACTCGTCGCCTCCCGGTTGAGGGAGCTCGGAGCGGTCCTGGTCGACGCCGATGTACTGGCCCGGGAGGCGGTTGGTCCGGGGTCCGCCGGACTGGCCGCGGTCGCAGCCGAGTTCGGCGAGGAGGTGCTGCTCCCGGATGGCAGCCTGAACCGGCCGGCGCTGGCCTCGGCGATCTTCGGAAAACCGGCCCGCCGGATGACCCTGAACTCCATCGTTCATCCCCTGGTGCGGGATCGGGCCCGCCAGCTAGCCGACGACGCGCCGCGGGCCGCCGTCGTCGTGCAGGACATTCCGCTCCTCGTGGAGACGGGCCAGCAGCACCAGTTCCACCTTGTCCTTGTTGTCGATGCGCCGGATGCCGTCCGGATCGAGCGGCTGACTTCCCTTCGGGGCATGAGCGACGCTGACGCCCGGTCCCGGATCGCCGCGCAGGCCACACGGGCCGAGCGGGTGGCTGCCGCCGACGTCGTCTTGGTCAACGAGGGCACACCCGGGGAACTGCTGGGTGAGGTGGACCGGCTCTGGGAGCAGCGGCTGGTCCCCTTCAACGACAACCTGCTGCGCGGTGTGCGGGCCGCCCGGCTGGGAGGGCCTCGCCTTCTGCCGGCTCAGGCCGACTGGCCGGCGCAGGCCGAACGGATCATGGGCAGGCTAGAGTTGGCCGACCGGCTGGTGGTGGCGGTTGACCACATCGGGTCGACGGCGGTGCCGGGGCTGCCCGCGAAAGACGTCATCGATCTGCAGGTAACCGTGGTGGATATTGACGACGCCGACGCGATCGCCGGCGCGCTGCTCGCCGCCGGCTTCCCCCTGGTTGAGGGAATCGTCAGCGATGAGTCCAAACCAGGTTCCCCTGACCGGGCCCAGTGGGTCAAGCGCCTCCATGCCAATGCGGATCCGGGACGCCCGGTAAACCTTCATGTGAGAGTCGAAGGTTCGCCGGGATGGCGGTACGCGCTGTCCTTCAGGGACTGGCTCCGCGCCGATCCCACCGCAGCAGCGCTGTATCTCGCCGAGAAGGAGCGCTGCGCGGCACTGCATGCCGACGATCAGACGTCCGCCGGATATGCCTCCTGCAAGGAACACTGGTTCACTGTGGTGGCGGACCCGCTACTGGAACAGTGGATAGCCGACTCGGGGTGGAAGCCGCGGCCGTCTTCCGCCGTCGGCTAAGTCACCGCATTCAGGACGCTAATTGTCCGGGGGAGGGTCTACCGTATTTATATGAGCCTTGCGCAGCAGATTAACCGGGTCGTCGCGCCCTTTGAAGTAATCAGCGAGTTCAACCCTGCCGGGGATCAACCGGCAGCCATCGCGGAACTCAGTGAACGCATCAAGGGTGGCGAGAAGGACGTGGTCCTGCTCGGCGCCACCGGCACCGGCAAGAGCGCGACGACGGCGTGGCTGATCGAACAGGTGCAACGCCCCACCCTGGTGATGGTGCAGAACAAGACTCTCGCCGCCCAGCTCGCCAACGAATTCCGCGAACTGATGCCGAACAACGCAGTCGAGTATTTCGTCTCCTACTACGACTACTACCAGCCGGAAGCCTACGTCCCCCAGACCGACACCTTCATCGAGAAGGATTCCTCGGTCAACGAGGAGGTCGAACGGCTCCGCCACTCGGCGACCAATGCGTTACTCACCCGCCGCGACGTGATCGTGGTCGCCACCGTGTCCTGCATCTACGGTCTGGGCACCCCCGAGGAGTATGTGGCGGGCATGGTCACCCTGGAGACCGGCCAGCAGATGAACCGTGATGACCTGCTCCGGAAGTTCGTCTCCATGCAGTACACCCGCAACGACATCGACTTCCATCGCGGCACTTTCAGGGTCCGCGGCGACACGGTCGAGATCATCCCCATGTACGAGGAGCTTGCGCTTCGCATCGAGTTCTTCGGTGACGAGGTCGAGAAGATCTACACGCTCCACCCGCTCACTGGTGAGATTGTGCGTGAAGAGACCGAGATGTACGTGTTCCCGGCGTCGCACTATGTCGCTGGCCCGGAACGCATGGACCGGGCGGTGAAGCAGATCGAGGACGAACTGCAGGTGCGCCTGGCGGAGCTGGAGTCGCAGAACAAGCTCGTCGAAGCCCAGCGCCTGAGAATGCGCACCACCTATGACCTGGAAATGATGCAGCAGATGGGGTTCTGCAACGGCATCGAGAACTATTCGCGGCACATTGACGGCCGGGGGGCCGGCTCCGCGTCGCACTGCCTGCTCGACTACTTCCCAGATGATTTCCTGCTGGTGGTCGACGAGTCACACGTGACCATTCCGCAGATCGGCGCCATGTATGAAGGCGACATGTCACGGAAACGGACCCTCGTGGACCACGGCTTCCGGCTGCCGTCCGCCATGGATAACCGGCCGCTGAAGTGGGACGAGTTCCTGGAGCGGATCGGGCAGACCGTTTACTTGTCGGCCACACCGGGCAAGTATGAGCTGGGGAAATCGGACGGTTTTGTTCAGCAGATCATCCGCCCTACCGGCCTGATTGACCCCGAGGTGGTCATCAAGCCGAGCAAGGGCCAGATCGACGATCTGCTGGGGGAGATCCGCACCCGGGTGGAACGTAACGAACGCGTCCTGGTCACCACGCTGACCAAGCGGATGGCCGAGGACCTCACCGGGTACCTCCTCGAACACGGGGTCAAGGTGGAGTACCTGCACTCCGATGTGGATACCCTGCGCAGGGTGGAGCTGCTCCGCGAGCTGCGGCTCGGGACTTTCGACGTCCTGGTGGGCATCAACCTGCTCCGCGAGGGCCTGGACCTACCCGAGGTGTCCCTGGTGAGCATTCTCGACGCCGACAAGGAGGGTTTCCTGCGCAGCGCCACTTCCCTGATCCAGACCATCGGCCGTGCGGCCCGAAATGTTTCCGGTGAGGTCCACATGTACGCGGACCGGATCACCGATTCGATGGCGAAGGCCATCGACGAAACCAACCGGCGTCGTGAAATCCAGGTGGCCTACAACCTCAAACACGGTGTTGACCCCCAGCCGTTGCGTAAGCGGATCGCCGACATCACCGATTCGATCGCGCAGGAAGATGCCGACACGCGGGCGCTGCTTGAGGAGTCTGGCAAGAAGCGCAAGGGTAAGGGCAGCGCAATGATCCGCCACGATGGTCTTGCGGCGGTACCTGCCGAGGATCTGACGGATCTGATCACCCAGTTGACCGACCAGATGCATTCCGCGGCCGCTGACCTGCATTTCGAACTTGCTGCGCGGCTGCGCGACGAGGTGGGCGACCTCAAGAAGGAGCTTCGGCAGATGCAAACGGCCGGTCACGCCTAGGTCGTCGTCACCCACTGTGGTCCGGCGTGCCTACCCTTGGAGTGGGGCACGCCGGGCGCGGATCATTTCCCGATCGGGCGGATCCGCCGGTAGGATAAGCCGGACGTAGGGGAGTATCCCGAAGCGCTACGTACGTCAACACGCAGAACACAGCTGTTCTGCCGTGCGTAGCGACCGTTGGCCAGTGGCACCGGTGGAGAGACTTGCGGAATCCGCTGCACCCTCCGAAAGGTCCCTCATGCCCGAACCCACACTCGAACTGCCACTGGCATTCGAAATCGGCACATTCATTGTGCTCGGTCTCATCCTGCTCTTCGACCTGCTCCTGGTGGTCAAACGCCCGCATGAGCCCTCCATGAAGGAGGCCGGGTTGTGGGTCACCTTCTATGTCTCGCTCGCGCTGATCTTCGCCGTCCTCATGTTCATCTTCACCGGCCCGGATTACGGCGGACAGTTCGTGGCCGGCTGGGTTACCGAATACAGCCTGAGCATTGACAACCTCTTCGTGTTCATCATCATCATGGCGCGGTTCTCGGTGCCACGGAAGTACCAGCAGGAAGTGCTGATGGTGGGCATCATCATTGCTCTCGTCCTGCGCGGAATCTTCATCCTGTTGGGCGCTGCACTGATCAGCAACTTCAGCTGGATCTTCTACATCTTCGGCGTCTTCCTCCTCTACACGGCCTACCAGCAGGCCAAGGACAGCGGCGAAGACGAGGAGCACGGCAGCGAAAACAAGCTCATCGGCAGGCTGCGGAACGTGCTGCCCATGACTGACAAGTACGACGGCAACAAGATCCGCACCCTGGTGGACGGCAAGAAAGTCTTCACCCCGATGCTGATCGTTTTCGTCACGATCGGCCTCACCGACCTGCTCTTCGCCGTCGACTCGATTCCCGCGATCTTCGGCCTGACCGAGAGTGCGTTCATCGTCTTCACGGCCAACATCTTCGCCCTGATGGGCCTGCGCCAGCTGTACTTCCTGCTGGGCGGCCTGATGACGCGTTTGATCTACCTGAAGCACGCCCTCTCAGTCATTCTGGCGTTCATCGGTATCAAACTCATCCTCCACGCCATGCATGAGAACGAGCTGCCCTTCATCAACGGTGGCCAGCACATCGAATGGGCGCCGATCATCCCGACGTTCCTCTCCCTGGGGATCATCCTCGGCATCATCGTCATTGCTGTCGTCGCCAGCCTGCTCAGCCCCAAAGCCAAGCAGGCAGCCATCGACGCACAGCTGGAAGAGGACTCCCGGAAGGCCCGCGCGGCCGACGTCGAGAGCTAACCTTTTCCTGCATCTCAGCGCGCCACGCCCGGCCCGCCAGTCCCGGATATCCCCGGTTACTGGCGGGCCGGGTTCGTGTCAGCCCTGGCCAGACCCGCCGGTCATGCCGAGCAGCCGGTTGAAGATCGCCTCGCCGTCGTCGGAGATCCCGTCGTGGTGGAAGTCGGCTGTCTCCCAGGCCTGCAGGCCCTTGACGGCGCGGGCGGTCTCCATCGACAGGTCGTGATCCACGTAGATGTCGTCCCGGTAGACGGCAGCCGCGGCGGGCACCGTGTTGCGGGCGAGCTGGGCGGTGTCGTAAAGGCTGGCCCAGTCGGCTTTCTCGGCCAGGATTCCGGCGACGTCGCGGAGTGGTACGAGCGCCGGATCCTGGTCGAAGTACCACGGGTACACCATTTCGCCGGTGAGCAGCGGCTCCTCAGCGCTCGGGAGGAACTGCGGGTAGTCGGCCAGAACCCGGTCGGCCGACCAGGCGGACGCCGCCCCCTGGCAGTAGATGGACTCGTGCAGCAGGGCGTAGAGCGGGTTCGAGGATCGACTGACCTGGGCCCAGACGGCGTCCAAAAACACCGGGGAGAGCCGCGGGCCATCGACCGTGCTGACAAACGCGTCTTCCAGGAGGTAATGCAGCGCGTCGACACGGGTGTTGCCGCCCAGGAACGAACCGATCATCTGCAGGCGCCCCACGGTGAGGCGTTCACCAGTAGGAAGCCGCTCGTCAACTGTTTCAACGTGCCGGGCAATCCGGGTCAGCAGGGCCCGGTCGCCTGGATAGCGGCCGAAATACTCGCGGTTTCGCGCTTCCACCAGGCGGTAAGTCGCCGTGTAGACCTGGTCCGGCGAGCCACCGAGCGGCGCCAGTCCGCCCGTAATCAGCACCCGGGCCATCCCCTCGGGCGCGAGGGAAAGATAAGTCAGTGCGCAGAATCCGCCGAAACTCTGCCCAAACACCGTCCAGGGGCCTCCGACCAGTTGGCGGCGGATCAGTTCAGCGTCGGCCACGATCGAGTCCGCCCGGAAGTGGGTGAGGTAGTCGGCCTGAGCCGTCGCGTCACCGCGCAGGGGGAGCGTCACAGCATCAGCCGGGGTGGAGAGCCCGGTGCCGCGCTGATCCAGCATCAGGATCCTGAAGTGTTTGGCCGCCGCCTTCATCCAGCCGCCGAGTTGGGTGACCCGGCTGCCGCGACCACCGGGGCCGCCCTGCAGGAACAGGAGCCAGGGCAACCCGGCGGCGTCGTCGTCGTGGTCCAGCGAACTGTACTCGCGGGCGAAGACGGTGATGGTCTCGCCCCCGGGCTCGGCATGGTTCAGCGGGACGGTGAAATGGTGACCGGTGGTGCGCGCCCCATGCATCAGGTGCGTTTGCCCGCGGCGGTGGGGGACGACGCCGGGGGCCGGTTGGCCGGTCATGCTGGCGTTCCAGCGGCAACGGTCGCGAGGGCGGGGCCGGTCAGGCGGTAGGTGGTCCACTCGTCCTGTGGCAGTGCACCGAGGCTGTCGTAGAAGCTGATCGAGGGGGCGTTCCAGTTCAGGACCGACCATTCGACCCGGGCATAGCCGCGTTCAGCGGCGATACGTGCGAGGTTCTGCAGGAGCGCCTTGCCGTGGCCTTCGCCCCGGGCTTCAGGTCTCACGTACAGGTCCTCCAGGTAGATCCCGTTGACCCCCTCCCACGTTGAGTAGTTGAGGAACCAGAGGGCGAAACCCTGGATGGCGCCGTCGGACTCGGCGACGTGAGCGAAAACGCTCGGCGAGTCTCCGAAGAGGGCCCGGTGGAGCTGTTCCTGAGTGTTCCTGACGGCGTCAGGTTCCTTCTCGTAAATGGCAAGGTCATGGATGAGCTGGAGGATGGTGGCTACATCGTCGGGGCGAGCGTCGCGGATAGTCATGCAACCAACCCTATCCACTCACCACCTGCCGGCGTGGGAAGTGCTCCGGCGCCGCGGAACACCCCTCCCCGAACCGTCAGCTCTGGCGGCTCAGAACCCTCCCGGTCCACCAGAGCTCACCACTCGGCGGAGGGGTTAGGGGCCGCGATCGGCGGAGGGGTTAGGGGGCCCCGACGCCGGTCACGGTCACCACGGCGGTGCCGGCCTCGTCGGACGCTGCCAGGTCGATGACCGCGTTGATGCCCCAGTCGTGGTTGCCGAACGGGTCCTTGAAGATCTGCCGGACCCTCCAGCTGCCGGGCAGCTTCTCGATGATCAGCAGCGCTGGCCCGCGGGCCTCGGGCCCGTCGTCGATGTCCTCGTAGTCGCCGAAATAGCCGTCGAGGGCCTCCGTCCAGCGGTCAGCATCCCAGCCGGACCCGCCATCCAGGACGCCTAGCGCCACGTCATCCTCATCGGCGAAGAGCTTGACCCGCTGGAACATTTCGTTGCGGACCATCACGCGGAACGCCCGCTCGTTGGAGGTCACCGAGTCGGGTTCCGGCGGCAGCTCAAGGGCGGTCCCGCTGTCGGCGCGGCCTCCCGCGGCCAGCAGCTCCCATTCCTCGAGTAGGCTCGAATCGACCTGGCGGATCAGTTCGCCGAGCCACTCGATGATGTCGGTGAGGTCCTCCCGCAGCGCCTCGGTCGGGACGGTCTGGCGCAACGCCTTGTAACAGTCGGCGAGATAGCGCAGCAGGATGCCCTCGGACCGGGTGAGCGAGTAGTAGGCAATGTACTCGCCGAAGTTCATGGCCCGCTCGTACATGTCCCGGACCACCGACTTGGGGGTCAGCTCGAAGTCGCCCAGCCAGGGGGCGCCGCTACGGTAGACGTCGAACGCCTGGAACAGCAGTTCCGCCATCGGCTGCGGATAGGTGACTTCCTCAAGGAGTGCCATCCGCTGGTCGTACTCGACGCCGTCGACCTTCATGGCGCCGATCGCCTCGCCGCGCGCCTTCTTCTCCTGGGCGTTGAGGACCTGACGGGGCTTCTCAAGAGTCGCTTCGATCACCGAGACGACGTCGAGCGCGTACGCGGGGCTCTCGGGGTCGAGCAGTTCGAGGCTGGCCAGCGCAAACGGGGAGAGCGGCTGGTTGAGGGCGAAGTTGGCCTGCAGGTGCACCTTCAGCCGGATGCTCCGGCCGTCGGCGTCGGGTTCGGGGAGCTGCTCGACAATACCCGCGGTCACCAGCGACCGGTAGATGCCGATGGCTTTGCGGGTCAGTTGCAGCTGGGATGCCCGGGTCTCATGGTTTTCGTTCAGCAGCCGCTGAGCCGCAGAGAACGGGTTGCCTGGCCGTTCCAGCAGGTTGAGGAGCATCGAGTGGCTGACGGCGAAGCTCGAGGTGAGCGGCTCGGGGGTGCCGGCGGCCAGCCGCTCGTACGTTGGTTTACCCCACGACACAAACCCGGTGGGCGGTTTCTTCCTGACCACCTGGCGGAGCTTCTTCTGGTCATCGCCGAACTTCCCCACAGCCTTCGCCATGGCCCTGGTGTTCTCGACCACGTGATCGGGTGCCTGCACGACGACGGTCCCCGCCGTGTCATAGCCGGCCCGCCCCGCCCGGCCCGCGATCTGGTGGAATTCGCGGGCGTTGAGCAGCCGGGTGCGGACGCCGTCGTACTTGCTGAGTGCGGTTAGAAGCACTGTGCGGATGGGGACGTTGATGCCGACGCCGAGAGTGTCGGTGCCGCAGATGACCTTGAGCAGACCCGCCTGGGCGAGCTGCTCCACCAGTCGACGGTATTTGGGGAGCATCCCGGCGTGGTGAACCCCGATCCCGTGCCGGACCAGCCGGTTCAGGGTCTTGCCGAACCCCGAGGAGAACCTGAAGGTCGCGATGAGGTCGGCGATCCTGTCCTTCTCTTCACGGGAGCAGACGTTCACGCTCATCAGGTTCTGCGCGCGCTCGATCGCTTCCGCCTGGCTGAAGTGCACCACGTAGACGGGTGCCTGCCGGGTGCTGAGAAGTTCCTCAAGGGATTCCTGGACCGTGGTTTCCACGTAGTAGAAGTGCAGCGGGATGGGCCGTTCGGCGCTGCTGATGGTGGTGCTCTGCCGGCCGGTGCGCTCGGTCAGCTCATCCTCGAAGCGGGTCATGTCGCCGAGTGTTGCCGACATCAGGAGGAACTGGGCCTGGGGGAGCTCGAGCAGGGGGACCTGCCAGGCCCACCCGCGCTGGGGGTCGGAGTAGAAGTGGAACTCGTCCATGATGACGGTGCCGACGTCGGCCCGCGCACCTTCACGGAGGGCAATATTCGCCAGGATTTCAGCGGTGCAGCAAATGATCGGGGCATCCTGGTTGACACCCGAATCGCCGGTAATCATGCCGACGTTCTCGGCCCCGAAGGTCTCGCAGAGGGCGAAGAACTTTTCGGAGACGAGAGCCTTGATGGGTGCCGTGTAGTAGCTGCGCTTGCCGCGGGCAATGGCATCGAAATGAGCGGCGACGGCTACCAGCGACTTTCCCGATCCGGTGGGCGTCGCGAGGATCACGTTGTTACCCGACACCAGTTCCAGTACCGCTTCGTCCTGCGCCGGGTACAGGTTCATCCCCTCGCTCGTCGTCCACTCGAGGAACGCGCTATAAACGTCGTCGGGCTGGTCGGTGCCTGCGGGGAGGTGTTCCTGAATTCTCATAGGGCTCCAGCCTATCCGTAGCCGCCCCCGCGCTCGATACTCTGGGGTCATGCGATGGGATCCCACACTGTATTCACTATTCGCCGATCACCGGGGCAGACCATTCCTCGATCTGGTCGGCCGGATCAACCACCCGGCGCCGCGCGTCGTCGTCGATCTGGGGTGCGGGCCAGGCGATCTGACCCGGCTGCTGGCCGACCGCTGGCCCGAGGCCCAGGTGCTGGGTCTCGATTCCTCACCCGAGATGGTCGATCGCGCGAACGACTCTCCGGACCTGCCGGCCAACCTCCGGTTTGAGGTCGGCGATGTGCGGGACTGGCTGCCAGCGTCCGACGTCGACGTCGTCACCACCAACGCGGTACTTCAGTGGGTGCCGGGGCAGGCAGAACTGGTGCAGTCCTGGGCGCGTGCGCTGCGGCCGGGTGCGTGGCTGGCGTTGCAGGTGCCCGGTAATTTCGGCTCGCCGGCGCACACGCTCATGCGGGAACTCGCCGGATCGGCGGCCTGGCGGGACAAACTTCGGGGAGTACTCCGCCACACCGACGTCGTTTCCGACCCCTCGAACTACCTCAGGTCGCTCGGCGGGGAAGGGATGAGCACCGACGTGTGGGAGACCACCTACCAACATGTGCTCACCGGCCCGGATCCCGTGCTGGAGTGGTTGAAGGGTACGGGTCTGCGGCCGGTGCTTCACGCCCTGTCCGACGACGACGGCGGCGCCTTCGTCGAGCAGTACGCGGCCCTGCTGCGCGGCGCCTATCCGGAGGAGCCGTGGGGGACAGTCTTCGGCTTCCGGCGGATCTTCGCCGTCGGCGTCAAGAAGCCAGCGAACTAGGGCTCGCTCCGGATCGGACCCACCCGTCGGGCATTCCGGACCGGCACCAGGGACCGGCCCCACGGACAGTCTTCCCAGGGTTGGCCAACCATTTGTGCAGCTGTGGTGGGTCTCCCCAATCTTTTGTGCAGTTGTGGCGAGTCAGAGCGTGTCCCACCCGCCACAACTGCACAAAAAGTTCAGTCACCACGGCAGCAGGAGATGCCCACCCGCCACAAGTGCGCCGATGTAGGCGCGCTGCTACCAGCCGCGGGCACGCCACTCGTCGAGGTGGGGCCGCTCGGCACCGAGAGTGGTGCCCTTGCCGTGGCCCGGGTGCACGATGGTGTCGTCCGGCAGGTAGTCGAAGATCCGCTCCGACACGTCGTTCAGCAGTGACTCGAACCGGGCCGCGTCGCCCTGGGTGTTCCCCACGCCGCCGGGGAACAGGGAGTCGCCGGTGAACAGGTGCGCCGGGCCATGCGGGTCGCGGTACAGAAGGGCAACACTTCCCGGCGTGTGCCCACGGAGCTTGATCGCCTCGAGGTCAAAGCCCTCGAAGTTGCCGATGTCACCGTGATTGAGCGCCACATCGGTGGATACGACAATGTCCGGAACGTCCTCGGCACCGGCGGCGGTGCGCGCTTTGGTCCGCGCGACGACGTCGGCCAGCGCCCGCACATGGTCCCAATGCGAGTGGGTGGTGACAATCAGCGCCAGCGTCGGCTCGCCTATAGTGTCAGCAGCACCCTCAGCGAGGAGCTGCAGGATGGCCTCTGCGTCGTCGGCGGCGTCGATCAGGACCTGGGCGCCGGTGGTCTTCGAGGTGAGCAGATACACGTTGTTGTCCATCTCGCTGACGGATAGTGAGCGGATGGTCAGCTCCTGGAGATTATGCATGGCCCCAGTGTAGGCACGCCGGGAACCCTGAGGAACTGTCGGGCCCCAGGGAGGCGTGGAACAATGTGGATCAGTGGTCCGGCCGAGGGATGGCCGGACGGATACGACTGAACAGACAGCGACCGGAAGGCCACAGTGAATCCTGGCGCAACAGGCAGCTCCGATGTCACCAGTTGGCTGCGCATTGACCAGGCAAGTTCAGTCCCTCCCTATGAACAGCTTCGGGTCCAGATCCTCGACGCCGCCAACAACGGCTCCCTTCCCGTCGGCACCCGGTTGCCTCCGGTGCGGACCCTGGCCGGTCATCTGGGGGTAGCGGTCAACACCGTTGCCCGGGCCTACCGGGAACTCGAACAGGCGAACATTGTGGTCACCCGGTCGCGGGCCGGAACGGTGGTGGCTGCAGCCGGGGATGAGGCCAGGCAGCGCGCCGCCGCAGCCGCCGACGGCTATGCCGACGTGATCAAGGCCAACGGCCTCACCGAGGACGAAGCGGTGGCGTATCTGAGGGCTGCGCTGCGCCGTCGGTGAACATCGGGGCACAACGCGCCGACGACACGCTGAAAAAACATCAATCGAATATGTATTCGAACGGCGTTTCAATTAGAGTAGGAAGGTGTCTATTGCAACCTCGCTCGAATCCGAGTTTTCCGACCCTCAACTGCCGCAGGACCTTTCGCGCCTGATCGTCAAGGGGGCGCGCGAACACAACCTGCGCAACGTCGACCTTGACCTGCCGCGGGACGCGATGATCGTCTTCACCGGGCTCTCCGGGTCGGGTAAATCCTCCCTCGCGTTCGACACTATTTTCGCCGAGGGCCAGCGCCGTTATGTGGAGTCCCTGTCCGCCTACGCCAGGCAGTTCCTCGGCCAGGTGGACAAGCCGGATGTGGACTTCATTGAGGGACTGTCCCCGGCGGTGTCCATCGACCAGAAGTCGACCAACAAGAACCCCCGGTCAACGGTCGGGACAATCACCGAGATCTACGACTACATGCGCCTCCTGTGGGCCCGCGTCGGCCGCCCGCACTGCCCCACCTGTGGCGAGCCGGTAGCCAAGCAGACCCCCCAGCAGATTGTCGACCAGTTGCTCGAACTGGAGGAAGGCACCCGCTTCCAGATCCTCGCCCCGGTGGTCCGCGGCCGCAAGGGTGAGTTCGTCGACCTGTTCCAGGAGCTGACGGCCAAGGGATACGCGCGCGCACGGGTCGACGGCGACGTCGTCCAGCTCTCGGATCCGCCCAAGCTGGGCAAGCAGTACAAGCACACTATCGAAGTGATCGTCGACCGCCTGGTGGTCAAGGACGGCATCAGCCAACGGTTGACCGACTCGGTGGAAACGGCTCTCAAGCTGGCCGACGGCCGGGTGCTCGCCGATTTCGTTGATCTCCCCGAGAAGGACAGCAAACGTCTCAGGGCCTTCTCCGAACATCTGGCCTGCCCCAACGAACACCCCCTGGCCATCGACGAGATTGAGCCCCGCTCGTTCTCGTTCAACAACCCCTTCGGTGCGTGCCCGGCGTGCACCGGCATCGGCACCAAGCTCGAGGTTGATGAGGAGCTGGTGGTCCCCAACCCGGACCTAACCCTCGCCGAGGGTGCCATTGCCCCTTGGTCGCTGGGCACCGCAACCCTCGAATACTGGACCCGGCTCCTTGAGGGGCTCTCCAAAGAGCTCAACTTCAGGATGGATGTGCCGTGGCGCAAGCTCCCGGACCGTGCCCGCGAGGCCGCCCTGCACGGCAAGGACCACAAGGTGGTGGTGCAGTACAAGAACAGGTTCGGACGCGAACGCAAGTACAGCACCGGATTTGAAGGAGCCGTACAGTACATCCACCGCAAGCACCTCGAAACGGAATCGGATCACGCGCGGGACCGCTACGAGGAGTACATGCGGCAGATCCCCTGCCCGTCCTGTGGGGGAGCCCGGCTGAATCCAGCCTCGCTGTCGGTGCTGATCAACGGTAAATCCATCGCATCGGTCGCCGCCATGCCGATGCGCGACTGCAGCGACTTCCTCAACAACCTGGTGTTGACCGGTCGAGAGGCGCAGATTGCCGCCCAGGTCCTCAAGGAGATTCAGGCCCGCCTCCAGTTCCTCCTCGACGTCGGGCTGGAATACCTCAACCTCGAACGCGCCTCCGGGACCCTCTCCGGCGGGGAGGCACAGCGCATCCGCCTTGCCACCCAGATCGGTTCGGGCCTGGTGGGCGTGCTCTACGTCCTCGACGAGCCGTCGATCGGGCTGCACCAGCGCGACAACCGCCGGCTGATCGAGACTCTGGCCCGGCTGCGCAACCTCGGGAACACGCTGATCGTCGTGGAGCATGATGAGGACACCATCCAGGAAGCCGACTGGATCGTGGACATCGGTCCCGGCGCTGGAGAGCACGGCGGCGAGGTGGTGCATTCCGGCCTCCTCGAGGACCTGCTCACCAACGAGCGCTCCATCACCGGCGATTACCTGTCGGGGCGCCGGAAAATCGAGATCCCGAAGAAGCGTCGGAAGATTGACAAGTCCCGGCAACTGAAGGTGGTTGGTGCCCGCGAGCACAACCTGACCTCCTTCGACATCGCCTTCCCGCTGGGCGTCCTGACCGCCGTCACCGGCGTCAGCGGATCGGGCAAGTCGACGCTGGTCAATGAGATCCTCTACAAGGTCCTGGCCAACAAGCTCAACGGCGCCAAGCAGGTCGCCGGGCGGCATAAGCGGATCGACGGGCTCGAGCACCTCGACAAGGTGGTCCACGTCGATCAGAGCCCGATCGGGCGAACCCCCCGATCCAACCCCGCGACCTACACCGGCGTTTTCGACAACATCAGGAAGCTCTTCGCCGAGACCACCGAGGCGAAGGTCCGCGGCTACCTCCCGGGCCGGTTCTCCTTCAACGTGAAGGGCGGCCGCTGCGAAGCATGCTCCGGGGACGGCACCCTGAAGATCGAAATGAACTTCCTGCCGGATGTCTACGTACCGTGCGAGGTCTGCCACGGGCAGCGTTATAACCGTGAGACGCTCGAGGTCCACTACAAGGGCAAGACCATCGCCGATGTGCTGAACATGCCGATCGAGGAAGGCGCCGAGTTCTTCGCGGCGTTCAGCCCCATCGCACGGCACCTCACCACCCTGGTCGATGTCGGTCTCGGGTATGTCCGGCTGGGACAGCCTGCCACTACCCTGTCCGGCGGTGAGGCGCAGCGGGTGAAGCTGGCCAGCGAACTGCAGAAGCGGTCCAACGGCCGCAGCATCTATGTGCTCGACGAACCGACCACCGGCCTGCACTTCGAGGACATCAGGAAGCTTCTGCTCGTCCTGCAGGGACTGGTCGACAAGGGCAACACCGTGATCACCATCGAGCACAACCTCGACGTGATCAAGAGTGCGGACTGGGTGATCGACCTCGGGCCCGACGGCGGATCCGGCGGCGGGCAGATCATCGCAACTGGCACCCCGGAACAGGTTGCCAAGTCGACGACCAGCTACACCGGAACGTTCCTCGCCGAGACCCTCGGACGCTAGGCGGGCCCCGATATATTCCATCGGAGGAATGCAGTTTTCTCGCGGGCACCGGCTGTGGGAAACTTGGCCGGTGATAAATTACCGTCTGCTCGTGCTCTTTGACCTCGATGGAACTCTCGTCGACCCCGCAGGCGCCATCACCGGTGGAATCGTCGCATCGCTGGAGGCCCACGGGCTGGCGCGTCCCTCGGAAGAGGGGTTGCGGGCCATGGTCGGGCCTCCGCTGGCCACCTCGCTCCGCAGCATCGGGGGTGTCCCCGGGCATCTGGTGGACTCGGTCATCGCCCACTACCGGGACGGGTATCGCAGCCACGGGATGGCCGGCAGCAAACCGTACCCGGGGGTTATCGGCGTCGTCGAGGCGCTGAAAGCGGACGGTCACCTGGTGGCCGTTGCCACCCAGAAGCCGCAAGGCCTCGCCCGCGAGTTGCTGCGCGTCCAGGGTATGGACGCCCTGTTCGGATCCGTCCACGGGTCATCCGACCAGGAACGGTCGCCTGGGCCCGCAGGGAAAACACCGATCATCGCCGCCGCCCTGGCGGCGTATGAGGGCGGGTACGACGGCGCCATCATGGTCGGCGACAGGTCCCACGACATATCCGGAGCAGCAGCCAACGGCCTGGACTGCATCCCTGTCACCTGGGGGTTCGGGTCAGCCGAGGAATTCACTGTGGCAGGAGCCACCGAACCGGCGGACTCGGCTGAACAGTTGATGGAACTGATCCTGACACGGGTGCCGCGTGAGGTGGGTCATGGGAATCTATGACCTCACCCGAAGCAGCACCCGCGGGCTGATCGCGGGACTGTGCCGTCCCACCGTTGAAGGCCTCGCCAACGTACCTGCTGACGGTCCGCTAATCGTCGCAGCCAATCACCTGTCATTTCTTGACAGCGTGCTGATCCAGGCTCTCATGCCGCGGCCGGTGGCCTTCTTCGCCAAAGCCGAGTACTTCACCGGCCGGGGCCTCAAGGGGAAGGCCATGCGCTCCTTTTTCGAGGGCGTCGGCTCGATCCCCGTCGAGCGGGGCCAGCAGGCAGCGAGCGTCCAGGCCCTCAAAACACTTCACGAACTGCTGGAAGGTGGCAACGGCATCGGCATCTACCCCGAGGGCACCAGGTCCCGGGACGGGCTGCTCTACCGGGGGCGGACCGGCGTCGGTTGGCTCGCCCTGACCACTGGAGCACCAGTCCTGCCCGTCGGATTGATCGGCACGGAAAACCTGCAGCCAGCCGGACAGAAACGCATCAAACCCCAACACTTCACCATGAAGATCGGCGTGCCCCTGTACTTCGAGAAGACCGGGCCTGGACATTCACTGCCGGCGCGCCGGCATGCCACCGACACCATCATGGACTCCATTGCGGCCCTGAGCGGTCAACAGCGTTCCACCAGTTATAACCAGAGTCCGGTGCTTGAGTAATGGCCGACCCCCGCAGCTACCGGCCCAAGACCGGCGAAATTCCCCTCGACCCCGGCGTCTACCGGTTCAGGGACGAGCATTCTCGCGTGGTCTACGTCGGGAAGGCCAAGAACCTCCGGTCCCGATTGAACTCCTACTTCGCCAACCCGCAGGGCTTGCTGCCCCGGACCCGGGCCATGGTGTTCACTGCAGCGAGCGTTGAGTGGACCGTGGTGGGCAGTGAGCTTGAGGCCCTGCAGCTCGAATACACCTGGATCAAGGAATTTAACCCCAGGTTCAACGTCATGTTCCGTGACGACAAGTCCTACCCCTACCTGGCCGTCACGATGGGGGAGAAGTACCCCAGGGTTCAGGTGATGCGGGGGGACCGCCGGAAGGACACCCGCTATTTCGGGCCGTTCTACCCGGCCAAGGCGATCCGCGAAACGGTCGACACCCTGCTTCGGGTCTTTCCCGTGCGAACCTGCAGCAGTGGGGTCTTCAAACGGGCCGAACGTACCGGCCGTCCCTGCCTCCTCGGCTACATCGACAAATGCTCGGCACCCTGCGTGGGGCGGATCACCCCCGAGGATCACCGGGACCTCGCTGCTCAGTTCTGCGACTTCATGGGCGGCCAGGCGACCCGGTTCATCGTCGATCTTGAGAAGAAGATGACCGCTGCCGTCGCCGAACTCGACTATGAGTCTGCCGCGAGGATCCGGGACGATATCGCTGCCCTGAAACGCGTGTTCGAACGCAACACCGTGGTGCTTTCGGAGGACACCGACGCCGACATCTTCGCGCTCAAGGAAGACGAGCTCGAGGCAGCGGTCCAGGTCTTCCACGTCCGCGGCGGCCGGATCCGCGGCCAGCGCGGCTGGATGGTGGAGAAGGTCGAGGACATGAGCACGGCAGACCTGGTGGAACACCTCCTGCAGCAGGTCTACGGCGACGGCAGCAGCAGCAACAACCAGATTCCGCGCGAAGTCCTCGTGCCGGAACTCCCCAGCAACGCAGAGGAGATGTCAGTCTGGCTCGCCGGTCTCCGCGGCGCCCGGGTGGACCTGCGGGTGCCCCGCCGCGGCGACAAGGCAACCCTACTCGGAACGGTGGAGCAGAACGCCGCGGACGCGCTCCGGCTCCACAAGAGCCGCCGCGCCGGTGACCTCACCACCCGCTCCGCAGCCCTCCAGGAGCTACAGGAAGCCCTCGACCTGCCGCAGCCTCTGATGCGCATCGAATGTTTTGACATTTCCCACGTCCAGGGCACCAACGTGGTGGCCTCCATGGTCGTGGTCGAAGACGGGCTGCCCCGGAAGGCGGACTACCGCAGGTTCTCCATCACGGGGGACGCGGCCCGCGATGACACCGCTTCGATGTACGACGTGATTCAGCGCCGGTTCCGCAACTACCTCGCCGAGAAGACCGGTCCGGTGCCGCGCGACACCACGGACGCCAGCACCGGCGACGACGGCGGCGCGGCTGGCCCGCTGGCCGACACCACCACCGCCGCGCCCCGCCAAAAATTCGCCTACCCGCCCAACCTGGTAGTGGTCGACGGCGGCCAACCGCAGGTGCACGCCGCAGCGCGGGCGCTGAAGGACCTCGGCATTGACGACGTCTTCGTGATCGGCCTCGCCAAACGACTCGAGGAAGTGTGGCTGCCCGACAGCGACTTCCCGGTCATCCTGCCCCGCGCCTCGGAGGGACTCTTCCTGCTGCAGCGGATCCGGGACGAGGCGCACCGGTTCGCCATCGCCTTCCACCGGCAGAAACGCGGCAAGTCGATGACCGCGTCAGCGCTCGACGCGGTCCCGGGCCTCGGCCCCGCCAAAAAGAAGGCCATCCTGAGCCACTTCGGGTCAGTCAAAAAGATCCGTGCGGCAACCATCGAGGAGCTGCAGGCCGTGCCCGGTGTGGGTCCCTCGCTCGCCGACGCGCTGCACCGCACCCTGGCGACGGCGGGACCCGACGGGGCCGCCGACGCACCAGCACCAGCGGTGAATATGGCCACCGGCGAAATCCTCGAGACTTAGTTAGGGTAGGGGGTGGGGAAAGACCTGTTTGAGCCACCACCAACCGCCAGGATGGAACACGCACATGACTGAGGGCGACGACAGCCTTACTCCGATCAAACCTGCGGAATCGGAACTGCTGGTGGTGACCGGTATGTCCGGCGCCGGCCGAAGCACGGCAGCCAATGCGCTGGAGGATCACGGCTGGTACGTGGTCGAAAACCTGCCACCCCAGATGCTGGGTACTCTCACCGAGTTGGTGGCCCGGATGCCGCAATCCATCCCGAAACTCGCGGTCGTCGTCGACGTCCGCAGCCAGGAACTGTTCCACGACATCCGTGGCTCACTGCAGGCGTTGCGCACGTCGGGTGTGAACTACCGGGTCCTCTTCCTCGACGCCGCCGACGACACGCTGGTGCGGCGGTTCGAACAGGGCCGCCGGCCCCACCCGCTTCAGGACGAGGGACGGATCCTCGACGGCATCGCCGCCGAACGGGAAGTGCTGAAGGAACTCAAAGAGGCGTCCGATTTGGTGGTCGACACCTCGGAACTGAACGTCCACGCCCTCGCGACGACCATTACCGAACTGTTCTCCGAGTCCGGCCCGATCGTGCTGCGCATCAACGTGATGAGCTTCGGCTTCAAGTACGGCCTGCCCGTCGATTCCAACTACGTCGCAGACGTCAGGTTCATACCCAATCCGCACTGGGTGCCCGTGCTGCGCCCACAGACCGGACTTGACCAGCCGGTCCGCGACTATGTGCTGGGAGCCACCGGCGCCGCGGACTTCATCAACCGGTACGTCCACGCCCTGGAACCCGTCCTGGAAGGGTACCGGCGCGAGAACAAGCATTACGCCACCATCGCGATCGGCTGCACCGGCGGCAAACACCGGTCCGTTGCCGTCACCGAGGAGATTGCCAAGCGGCTCGCCCAGCAGCCGCGCCTGCAGGTCACCGCGCACCACCGTGATCTGGGCAGGGAATAGTGGCCATTCTCACGGGGTCCCTGCCCATGCTGCCGGCAGCGGCAGCGAACCGGCGCGGGTCAGGACCGCAGGAGAACGCGCCCTCGGTGGTGGCGCTGGGCGGCGGGCACGGCCTGTCGTCATCGCTCTCCGCCCTGCGGCTGCTCACCTCCGAGCTGACAGCCGTGGTAACGGTTGCCGACGACGGCGGGTCTTCTGGCAAGCTCCGCAAGGAACTCGGCGTGCTTCCCCCCGGTGACCTGCGGATGGCCCTTGCGGCCCTGTGCGATGACACCGACTGGGGCCGCACCTGGCGCGACGTGATGCAGCACCGGTTCACCTCGCGGCACGGGGAGGAGGGATCGCTGGACAACCATGCGCTCGGCAACCTGCTGATCGTCACCCTGTGGGAGCTGCTGGGTGATCCCGTGGCCGGCCTGCAGTGGGCCGGGGCGCTCCTGGGCGCGCGGGGCCGGGTCCTTCCCATGGCCAGCGTCCCGCTGACCATCGAGGGCGATGTGCTCTCGGAGGTGGACGGCACCCTGCGGCTACGGACCGTCAGCGGACAATCGCAGCTCGCCGTCGCCGGCAGCGCCGGGAACGTCAATAACGTGCGCCTGCTCCCGGCCGGAGCGCCGGCCTGCGTCGACGCGCTCACCGCTGTGGAACTGGCCGATTGGGTGATCCTCGGACCTGGCTCCTGGTACACCTCAGTCCTCCCGCACCTGCTCCTCCCTGAGCTGCGGGACGCCCTGTGCAGCACCACCGCCAAACGATGCCTGACCATGAATCTCAGCAATGAGACCAAGGAAACCGTTGGCATGTCAGCAGTGGATCATCTGGAGGTGATCAGGCGGTACGCGCCGGAGTTCACCGTGGACGTGGTGATCGCCGACCCCGCGGTGATCGGTGACCACCGCGCCGAGTTCGTTGCCGCCGTCGCCGAGATGGGGGGCCGTGCCGTGTTGGGTAAAGTAGGCTCTTCAACGGGCAAACCTGTTCATGATCCGCTGCGGCTCGCAACCGCGTTTCATGACATGTTTGGTGAAAACTAATCGATCTGAGGGTGTATTTGTGGCGCTGACTGCGGACGTAAAAGAGGAGCTGTCGCACCTCTCTGTCAAGAAGTCATCGGTTCGCAAAGCCGAGGTCTCCGCTCTGCTGCGTTTCGCCGGCGGACTGCACATCATCTCCGGCCGGATTGTCATCGAAGCCGAGGTTGACCTTGCCTCCACGGCCCGGCGGCTGCGGACCACGATCGCCGAAGTGTACGGGCATAACAGCGAGATTATTGTCGTCTCCGGCGGCGGCCTGCGCCGTGGCAACCGCTATGTGGTGCGGGTGGTGCGCGACGGCGAATCCCTCGCCCGCCAGACGGGGTTGCTCGACAACCGCGGCCGGCCGGTGCGCGGCCTGCCCTCCGCCGTCGTCAACGGTTCGACCGCCGACGCTGAAGCGGTGTGGCGCGGCGCCTTCCTGGCGCACGGTTCCCTGACCGAACCGGGCCGGTCCTCCTCCCTGGAGGTCACCTGCCCCGGACCGGAGTCAGCCCTGGCCCTCGTCGGTGCGGCACGCCGCCTCGGCATCGCTGCCAAGGCCCGCGAGGTGAGGGGAGTGGACCGGGTGGTGATCCGCGACGGCGACACCATCGCCGCCCTGCTCACCCGGATGGGCGCCCACGACGCGCTCATGGTGTGGGAGGAACGCCGGATGCGCAAAGAGGTGCGGGCCACGGCCAACCGGCTGGCCAACTTCGACGACGCCAACCTGCGGCGGTCCGCCCAGGCAGCTGTCGCCGCCGGCGCCCGGGTGGAACGCGCCCTGGAGATCCTCGGCGAGGGTGTTCCTGATCACCTCAAGTACGCGGGCGAACTGAGGGTGGCCCACAAGCAGGCAAGCCTCGATGAACTCGGCGGATTGGCCAACCCTCCCATGACCAAGGACGCCATCGCCGGGCGGATCAGGCGCCTGCTGGCGATGGCCGACAAGCGGGCCATCGAGATCGACATCCCGGGAACCGAAGCCAATGTGACAGCCGACATGTTGGACGAGTGAATCTCTGCATAGGATGGAAGAGGCATGGCAACACCACCGACACCGGCGGTGAACCATGCGGTATTGAACCAACTACGGTGTCTGACCGCGTGCGGTGCACAATCACCCACGGTGGCAGACCAACCTGGAGGAATTCGTGAGCGAGTACGTACTGCCCGAACTGAACTACGATTACGCTGCACTGGAGCCGCACATCTCCGCGCGCATCATGGAGCTCCACCACAGCAAGCACCACGCTGCCTACGTCAAGGGCGCCAACGATGCCATGGCCCAGCTGGCCGAGGCCCGCGAAAAGGGCGACTTCGGTAACATTTCGAAGCTCTCCAAGGACCTGGCCTTCCACACCGGCGGCCACATCAACCACTCAGTCTTCTGGAACAACCTGTCACCGGACGGCGGCGACTCCCCTGAAGGAGAGCTTGCTGCTGCCATCGATGATGCTTTCGGCTCGTTCGACAAGTTCCGCGCCCAGTTCAGCGCGGCTGCCCTCGCACTGCAGGGCTCCGGCTGGGCCTTCCTCGCCTACGAACCCATCGGCGGGAACCTCGTTATTGAACAGCTTTACGATCAGCAGGGCAACGTCGCAGTAGGCACCACCCCACTGCTGATGCTGGACATGTGGGAGCACGCCTTCTACCTGGACTACGTCAACGTCAAGGCTGACTACGTCAAGGCGTTCTGGAACATCGTGAACTGGGCCGACGTCGCCAAGCGCTTCGCCGCGGCCCGCACCTCGGCCACGTCACTGATCGTCGTCGGCTAGCACAGCAGGCACAGCGCCCTCACGGGCGTACCCGGGACGCCGCCCCGCGGCGGCGTCCCGGCCCCACCCCCATTACAGTTCAAGGAGATAGAACAAGTGACTACTCGTGTAGGAATCAACGGCTTCGGTCGAATCGGGCGTAATTTCTTTCGCGCCGCACTGGAACAGGGTGCTGACCTGGAAATTGTTGCTGTCAACGACCTGACCAGCCCCGAGGCCCTGGCCCACCTCCTGAAGTACGACTCCGTCACCGGACGGCTCGCCGCGACGGTTGAGGTCAAGGACGGAAACATCGTGGTGGACGGCAAGTCCATCCGGGTGCTCGCCGAGCGTGACCCCGCCAACCTGCCGTGGAAGGACCTGGAGGTGGACATCGTCATCGAATCCACCGGTTTCTTCACCAAGGCAGCCGCAGCGCGCAAGCACATCGACGCCGGTGCGAAGAAGGTCATCATTTCCGCGCCAGCCTCCGACGAGGACATCACTGTGGTTCTCGGCGTGAACGACGATCTGTACGATCCCGAGAACCACCACATCATCTCCAACGCCTCCTGCACCACCAACTGCCTCGGGCCGCTGGCGAAGGTGCTCAACGACAGCTTCGGGATCGAGCGTGGCCTGATGACCACTATCCACGCCTACACCGCGGACCAGAACCTGCAGGACGGCCCGCACAACGACCTGCGCCGTGCCCGCGCCGCCGCCATCAACATGGTTCCCACCTCAACCGGTGCAGCAAAGGCCATCGGCCTGGTCCTCCCCGAGTTGAAGGGAAAGCTGGACGGCTACGCCATCCGCGTACCGGTACCCACCGGTTCGGCCACCGACCTGACCGTGACCGTGTCACGCGAAGTAACCGTCGACGAGGTCAACGCCGCGTACCAGGCTGCCGCGGCCGAGGGGAAGCTGAAGGGCTACCTCTCGTACACCGACGCACCGATCGTGTCCTCGGACATCGTCGGCGACCCCGCCTCATCGATCTTCGACTCGGGTCTGACTAAGGTCATCGGCAACCAGGTCAAGGTTGTCGCCTGGTACGACAACGAGTGGGGCTACTCGAACCGCCTCGTTGACCTGACGTCAATCGTCGCCTCCAAGCTCTCCTAGCACCGAAGGATCGACAGTGGCCTCCTCCCTTGATGACCTCCTGAGCACCGGCGTCCGTGGACGCACGGTCCTGGTGCGGTCAGACCTGAATGTCCCGCTCGACACCGCGGGCGAAAGCCCACGGGTGACCGACGACGGCCGGCTTCGGGCCTCCCTGCCAGTGCTGCGGAAGTTGACCGGGGAGGGGGCCGCAGTGATTGTGATGGCTCACCTCGGGCGCCCGAAGGGCACCCCCGATGAGCGGTACTCGTTGAAGCCCGCTGTGGACCGGCTCGCGGAACTGGCGGACTTTCCCGTCGCTCTGGCGGCTGACACGACGGGGGAGGACGCCCGGGAGCGTGCCGCCGCCCTCGCCGGCGGCAGCGTCCTGGTCCTTGAGAACGTAAGGTTCGATGCCCGGGAAACCAGCAAGGACGACGGCGAACGCCAGGCCTTGGCCGCCGAGCTGGCCGCGCTGACCGGGGACAACGGAGCCTATGTGGACGATGCTTTCGGCGCCGTCCACCGGAAACATGCGAGCGTCTTCGACATCGCGTCGCTCCTTCCGTCCTACCAGGGCGACCTAGTGAAGACCGAGGTGGACGTGCTGCAACGCCTCACAAGCGAACCGGTCGCTCCCTTCGTGGTGGTGCTCGGCGGCTCGAAGGTGTCCGACAAGCTCGCCGTCATCGAAAACCTGCTGGGGACCGCTGACCGGATCCTGGTCGGCGGCGGCATGGTCTTCACCTTCCTCGCGGCCCAGGGCCATCCGGTCGGCGCAAGCCTGCTGGAAGAGGACCAGATCGACGTCGTCAAGGGGTACCTGAAGCGCGCCGAGCAGGCAGGGACCGAGTTCGTCCTGCCGACCGACATTGTGGTGGCTGAACGGTTCGCCGCCGACGCCGCCCATGAGACGGTTTCAGCGGACGCCATGGAGGGAAGTCCGTTCGGCGCCGGAGGACTGGGACTCGACATCGGACCGGCCTCGGGGGCTGCCTTCGCGGACTCGATCGCTACCGCCGGAACGGTCTTCTGGAACGGCCCGATGGGCGTGTTCGAGTTCGACGCGTTCGCCGGTGGCACCAGAACCGTAGCCCAGGCGTTGACCGAGGCCACGGCACGCGGCGCGCTCACCGTGGTGGGAGGCGGCGACTCAGCAGCAGCCGTCCGGTCGCTCGGTTTCACCGACGATCAGTTTGGCCATATTTCGACCGGCGGAGGTGCCAGCCTCGAGTACCTCGAAGGCAAGGAACTCCCCGGACTGACAGCCCTCGGGCAGTAGGAGCAGCACATGACTTCCTCGACCAACGGCACGTACGACCGCCGTCCCCTGATCGCCGGCAACTGGAAGATGAACCTGGACCATGTCCAGGGGATCACCCTTCTCCAGAAGCTCGCCTGGACCCTCGACGACGCGGGGCACGACTACCAGCGCGCAGAAGTGGCGGTCTTCCCTCCGTTCACCGACCTCCGCGGGGTGCAGACCCTCGTCCGGGGTGACGACCTGCAGGTCGTGTACGGGGGCCAGGACCTTTCCCCCCACGATTCGGGCGCCTACACCGGCGACATCTCGGGCCAGTTCCTCAAGAAGCTCGACTGCAGCTACGTGCTGGTCGGCCACTCGGAGCGACGGGCCATCCACCAGGAGGGTGATGAACTCCTGAACAGCAAGGTGCAGGCCGCTTTCAGGCACACCCTGACCCCCATCCTCTGTGTGGGGGAAGGGCTCGAGGTCCGTCAGGCCAACAACCACGTTGAGCACACCCTGGGCCAGTTGCGCGGCGGTATCGCAGGGTTGGGAGCCGAACAGGTCGCAGACCTGGTGGTTGCCTACGAACCGGTTTGGGCCATCGGCACGGGCGAAGTCGCCGGGCCGGAAGACGCACAGGAAATGTGCGCGGCCCTGCGCGCCGAACTCACCTCGCTCTACGACGCGGAGACTGCCGGAAAGGTCAGGATGCTCTACGGCGGATCGGTCAAGGCCGCCAATGCCGGCTCGATCCTGAAGGGCCGGGACGTCGACGGCCTGCTGGTCGGCGGCGCCAGCCTGGACGCTGCCGAGTTTGCTAGTATTGTCAGGTTCGAACATCTCCTGGTCACCGATTAGGCACTGATCCGACTCCGGTCGATCGCGCACGTCGGTTACCCCTGAAAGGCCACTGTGGACATTCTCCGTATCATCTTGCTGGTGCTCCTTGGCGTCACCAGCTTGCTGCTCACCCTTCTCATCCTGTTGCACAAGGGCCGCGGCGGTGGCATGTCTGACATGTTCGGTGGCGGCATGACCACCAGCATGGGTTCGTCGGGCGTTGCGGAACGGAACCTCAACCGGTTCACCGTTGCCCTCGGCCTCGCCTGGGGCGTCGTTATCGTCTCCCTCGGCCTGATCCAACGGTTCGCCGAGTAACACTTCCTGCTTAATCTCCCGCGTTAACCACCATGTTCCCGGTACTGCATTGGGCGTAGACTGACCCTGTTGTCGGAGCCTAGTCCAGGAGCAATCCATGGTTAACGCGGGAAACGCATTTAAAGGCACTCGGGTGGGAACTGATTCATACGGGGGAATGGCCGGTTGGCAAGCCGAGTCCGGGCGAAGACCCGCTGTTGTGGATCGCACCGTGGTGAGCTATTGGTGCGTCGAGAACCACGAGACGAAACCGACCTTCGCCAAGCTGCACGACGACGAGATTCCCGAGGTATGGGAGTGCGGGCGATGCGGCCGTGCGGCTGGCAGGCTCCCGGGGGTGGAACCCTTGGTGGACGGCGTTGAACCCTTCAAAAGCCACCTCCAGTACGCCAAGGAACGGCGCACCGAGGAGGAAGCAGCCAACGTGCTGGAACAGGCTCTCCGCAACCTGCGGGAGCGCCGATCCGGGCTCAGAGGCGGACTGGCCTCCTAAACCGTTCCAGCCAGGCCGTTCCCCCGGCCTGCTGAACGGCCCCTACCTGCTGTCCTCGTCGCCTTCATCGTCGCTGTCATCGCCGGCGATGAGGCGACCGGGCAGTTGAGCCGCTGCTTCCTGGTCGATCAGCCACAAGGTCTTGCGGCGGCCACGTGCCCCCGCGGCTGGCACCTGGACAGGCCCGGCTCCGGCCAGGGCAAGCCCCACGGCGCCGGCCTTGTCCTGGCCACCGGCGGCGATCCAGATTTCCTCGGCCGAGTTGAGCGCCTCAAGGGTGAGCGAAATCCTGAGCGCCGGCGGCTTCGGGGCACCCGACACGCCCACCACTGTCTGGTCCCTGGTCCGGATTCCCTGCATCTCGGGGAACAGGGACGCGATGTGGGCATCGGGTCCAACCCCCAGCAGCAACACGTCGAACCGGGGGAGACGTGGGTCCTGCCCGTCGTCGTCGTCCGACTGGGCCTGCTCCGCCTCGGCGGCGTCCTGCAACCGTGCAGCGTAGTCGGCGGCAGCTGCGTCCTGATCGGGGAAGTCGTCGCTCGAACCAAACTCGTGGACCTGGGAGTCGGCCAGGCCGAGCTTGCCAAGGAGGGCTTCGCGCGCCTGGACCGCATTCCGTTCGGGGTCGCTCGAGCTGAGAAAGCGTTCGTCGCCCCACCAGAAATCGACCCTGCTCCAGTCCACAGCCGAGCAGGCCGGGGACTCGGCGACCGCGGCGAGGGCCGCCGTGCCCAGCGAACCGCCGGTCAGCACCACGGTGGCTGACCCGCGTTCGTTTTGGATATCGACGAGCCGGGTAATCAACCGTGCAGCGACAGTTGCTGCGAGCAGGGCTGAATCGGGGTGGATACTGACTTTGGGGTCAGCGTTCACTGGGACGCACACTCCTTAGATTGGTCCGGGCAAGCCCCTGCAACATGACCTCGCCGAATACCTCATCCGGGTCAAGACGGCGGAGCTCTTCTGCGAGACAGTCTTGCAGGCTGCGCCGTGGCAAGGAAATCCTTTGCACGGGTTGTCCCGGCTGGTAGAGCTCGGCGACGGCCAGATGGGGCCGGTTCAGTTCCACGTCACCAGCGGGACGGGACAGGCGCACCCGGCGGAGCCCGGTTCCGGCCGGTCCGGCGGCGATGGTGACGGGGGCGTCGAGGGCGAGGGTGAGCCACGCCGCGAGCAGCACAGTGCTGGGCGAATCCTCGGCACCTTCGACGGTGACCGAGGTGATGGGGGAATCGTCGATCTGATCGAGGACAGCCGCCAACTGGATCCGCCAGTTCGTCAGGCGGGTCCAGGCGAGGTCGGTGTCACCGGCGGCGTATGTGTCCCTGATGGTGAAGAGCGCGGCGACCGGGTCGGGTTCGTTGGCCGTGTCGGTGATCCGGCGGTGAGCGATACTCCCGATGGAGGTCTTGGCTGCGTTTGCCGGCGCGCCGTGTGGCCACCAGGCGACGATGGGAGCGTCGGGGAGCAGCAGGGCGGACACGAGGGACTCATTTTCCTCGGCGAGCTGGCCGTACCCGTTGAGGACAATCACTTCCGAGGCGCCGGCGTCACCGCCGACGCGGATCTGGGCGTCCAGCCGGGTGTCCTCGTCCTCCGAGCAGAGGGCCAGGACGATGATCCGGCAGGGGTGTTCCCGGCTCGCAAGGTTGGCGGCGAGGATGGCTTCCTCCTCGTTGCCCGAGCTGGTCACCACCACCAGGGTGAGAACGCGGCCGAGCGCGACGACGCCGCCCTTGTCCCGCAGCGTCATGATTTCCTTGGACACCTTCGACGTGGTGGTGTCCGGCAGTTCAACGATCATGGCCTGCGCCACGTCCTTCCATCACGGGCGAGGAGCTCATCAGCCGAGGCGGGGCCCCAGCTTCCCGGCACATACTTGTCCGGCTGGTCGCCGAGGCTGGCCCAGTATTCCTCAAACGGGTCGAGAATCTTCCAGGACAACTCGACTTCCTCGTGCCGGGGGAACAACGGCGGTTCACCGAGCAGCACATCGAGGATCAACCGTTCATAGGCCTCAGGGCTGGATTCGGTGAACGAATGACCGTAACCGAAGTCCATGGTGACGTCCCTGACTTCCATCTGGGTGCCGGGGACCTTGGATCCGAACCGGATGGTGGCGCCCTCATCGGGCTGCACCCTGATGACCACGGCGTTCTGGCCGAAGTCGTCTTCGCCGTGATCCCGGAACAAGAGGTTGGGTGCGCGTTTGAAGACGACGGCGATCTCGGTCACCCGCCGTCCGAGCCGCTTTCCCGCTCTTAGATAGAACGGCACTCCGCTCCACCGGCGGGTGTGGATGTCCAGGCGAAGGGCGGCGAAGCTCTCCGAGGTGGAGTGGGCAGGAATGCCCTCCTCCTCCAGGAAACCCTTCACCAGTTCGCCACCCTGCCAGCCGGCGTCGTACTGACCGCGGGCCGAGGAAGTGGACAGGTCATCCGGCAGTTTGACCGCCGCGAGGACTTTCTCCTTTTCCGCCCGCAGGTCATTGGCGTTGAAGGAGATCGGTTCCTCCATGGCCGTCAGCGCAAGGAGTTGCAGGAGGTGGTTCTGGATGACGTCACGGGCAGCGCCGACGCCGTCGTAGTATCCTGCCCGGCTGCCGATACCAATGTCCTCGGCCATGGTGATCTGGACGTGGTCAACATAGTTGGCGTTCCACAGGGGTTCGAACAACTGGTTGGCGAACCGCAGTGCCAGGATGTTCTGGACCGTTTCCTTGCCGAGGTAGTGGTCAATCCTGAACACGGCGTCCGGCGGGAAGACCTGTTCAACGATGGCGTTGAGTTCCCGGGCGGACTGCAGGTTGTGGCCAAAGGGCTTCTCGATGACCACCCGGCGCCACTGGCCCTCGCCCGGCTGAGCCAGACCGTGTTCGGAGAGCTTCTGGCAGACCAGTTCGAAGTCCTTCGGCGGGATGGACAGGTAAAAGGCGTGGTTGCCACGGGTGCCGCGGCTGGAATCGAGTTCCTCCAGGGTGGCTTCGAGCCGGCCGAAGGCGTCGTCGTCGTCGAAATTGCCCTGCACAAACCGGATCCCGGCGGAGAATTGTTCCCATACCGTTTCGTCGAACGGGGTGCGCGAGTACTGGGTGACGGCGTCGCGCACCTCCTCGACGAACCGTTCGTCATCCCACTCCCGGCGGCCGAACCCGATCAGCGCGAAGCTGGGAGGGAGCAGTCCCCGGTTGGCGAGGTCGTAGACCGCCGGCATGAGTTTCTTGCGGGCAAGGTCGCCCGTGACGCCGAAGAGCACCAGCGAGGACGGCCCGGCAATCCGGCTGAGCCGCCGGTCCCGGGGGTCCCTCAGCGGGTTGGCTGACCGTCCCTCTGCGGAATCCTGCACTATGCGTTACCGCTTTCATCGGTGGCTCGCTGGCCGGCGGTCCCGCCCAGCAGGTGAGTGATGACCTGGGTGAGCTGGTCGATCCCCGCAGCGCGGTCGGCCAGGTGCAGGCGGAGGACCGGGCGGCCCTTGCCGGCAAGGACCTGCGCGTCCCCTGCCGCCTGGGCAGTGATCAGCTCGCCGAAGGTGAACGGCCGGTCCGGGATGGCCAGATCATCGGCTGCCGCGCCGGTGATGGAGAGGTACACGCCCTGCGCTGGCCCGCCCTTGTGGAATTGGCCGGTGGAGTGGAGGAAGCGCGGTCCCCAGCCGAAGGTGACGGGCCGGCCGGTCAGTGATGCGAGGGGCGACCTGACACCCTCCAGCGACGCCTGCGCTGACCGGTCCAGGTAGGCCTGGACGGAGAGGTAGCCGTTCGGGTCGAGGGTTGCGAAAAGGTTCTGCAGCGCATCGCCGAGCGTGCTGGCGTCGCCGAGGAGTTCGCTGTCGCCGCGGACTTCCACGGCGCCGTCAACGAAGTTCGCTGGAGTTGTCTCGGGCTGCGCGTCGAGGAGTCCCCGGGCCGCAACCTTCGCCGCCTCGACGTCTGGCTGGTCAAACGGGTTGATGCCCAGCAGGCGTCCGGCCACCGCCGTGGCGAATTCCCACACCAGGAGCTGGCTGCCCAGGCTACCGCTGACGGTGACCTGGTGTCCGGTCGGCTCGATGTCCGCGTCCGGTGCGGTCAGCCGGACGGCGAGGACGTCGTCGTCGGCGGCAAGAATTTCCGGCGCACCTTCTTCGGCGACCACCGGGAGGACCCCGGTGCCCAGCTTGCCGGTGGACTCGGCGATGAGCTGTTCGGCCCAGTCCGCGAGGCCGGGGATCCCCGACGCTTCGTCAGCGAAGACAATCTTGTCGCGCAGGGGAGAGGTGGCGCCCAGCACAGCACCGAGCCGCAGCCCGATGTTGGTGGGATCGTCCTCGCCCAGGAATTCTGCCGTCTCCTCGGCGTCGTCAAGCAGCGCGTCAAGGTCGACGCCGGCGAGACCCGAGGGGACCAGGCCAAAGGCGGTGAGCGCCGAGTACCGGCCGCCGACGTTCGGGTCGGCGTTGAACACCGCACGGTAACCCGCTTCGCGTGCCGAGACGTCCAGTGGCGACCCGGGATCGGTGACGATGACCACGCGGGTGAGCGGGTCGATGCCGGCCGCAGTGAACGCCGCCTCGAACATCCGTCGCTGCGAGTCAGTCTCCACCGTCGAACCCGACTTCGACGACACCACAACGGCTGTCTCGGCGAGCCGGTCCTCGACGGTCCGGCGCACCTGGTCAGGGTCGGTTGAATCGAGCACTGTCAGTTCGACTCCGGCCGTCTGGGTGATCACCTCGGGTGCCAGGGAGGAGCCGCCCATCCCGCAGAGGACGATCCGGCTGACGCCGTCTGCGTGCAGGGTGGCGCGCAGGTCCATGATGCTCGGCACGAGGCTGCGGGAGGCATCGATCAGACCGACCCAGCCCAGGCGGACCGCTGCCTCCGCCTCGGCGTCCGGACCCCACAGGGTGGAGTCCTTGGCCATCAACCGTGATGCGACCCGATCCTCGACGAGGGTACCGGTGACACGGTCGATGGCTTCGAGGGCGGCGCCGGCCGCTGCAAGCGTCATGGAGCTCATTTTTCCTTAACCCCTTGCCGAATCCAGTGCGGTCTGAACTGTTTCGAGGAGCTCTTCCCAGCTCACCACGAACTTGTCCAGGCCTTCAACCTCCAGTTGCTCAACGACCTCGACGTAGGAGATGCCGATGTTCTCGAGGGCGTTGAGTACCGAGTTGGCGTCGTCGTAGGTCCCGGTGATGGTGTCGCCGGTGATGACGCCGTGGTCGGCGGTGGCTTCGAGGGTCTTCTCCGGCATGGTGTTCACCACACCGGGGGCCACCAGTTCGGTGACGTACAGGGTGTCCGGCAGGTTGGGATCCTTGACTCCGGTGGAGGCCCAGAGTGGTCGCTGACGCCGGGCTCCGGCGGCGGCGAGGACCTCCCACCGTTCCGTGTCGAAGAGCTCGTCGTACACCTGGTAGGCGAGCCGTGCGTTGGCGAGCCCGGCCTTGCCCTTCAGCGCGGTTGCCTCATCGGTGCCGATGGCGTCAAGGCGCTTGTCGATCTCGCTGTCCACGCGGGACACGAAGAAGGAAGCCACCGAGTGGATGGTGGAGAGGTCGTGCCCGTTTTCCTTCGCCTGTTCGATGCCCAGCATGAAGGCGTTGATAACGGCCCGGTAGCGTTCCAGCGAGAAGATGAGCGTGACGTTGACGCTGATCCCCTCGGCGATGGTCGCGGCGATCGCCTCAAGGCCCTCGACCGTGGCAGGAATCTTGATCAGGACGTTGGACCGCTGCACCTTGGCGTGGAGGCGCTTCGCTTCGGCGATGGTGCCCTCGGTGTCTTTCGACAGGCGCGGGTCAACCTCGATCGAGACGCGGCCGTCGACGCCGCCCGTGCTCTTCGCGGCGGCAGCGAAAATGTCGCAGGCCTGGGCCACGTCGTGGGTGGTGATGTCAAAGACTGCGTCGTTAACCGGGGTGTTGGCGGCAGCGAGGGCCTCGACCTGCGTGGCGTAGGATTCGCCCTTCTGCAGGGCTGCGGCGAAGATGCTCGGGTTGGTGGTTACACCCACCACGTTGCGGTCTTCGATCAGGTGCTTGAATGCTCCCGAGTTGATGCGCTCCCGTGAGAGGTCGTCGAGCCAGATGGATACGCCTGCGGCTGAGAGGTCTGCCGTGGGGGTGGAAGTCATAGGTAGTCTCCTTGAATTGTCGACGATTACTGCTGGTCGCCGGTTTCGGATGATGAGGGACCGGACCAGGCCGGTGTGCCGTTGGGCGCGCGGTGGTTTCCGGCGACGGCGATGGAGTCGCGGGCGGCCTGGACCACCGCGTCGGCGGTAATCCCGAACTCGGTGAACAGCCGCTTGTAATCCGCTGAGGCCCCGAAGTGTTCGAGCGACACTGACCTGCCGGCGTCGCCAATCAGTTCACGCCAGCCCAACGCCACGCCGGCCTCCACGGAGACCCTCGCTGTGATGTCTCCGGGAAGGACCGATTCACGGTACGCCTCGTCCTGCCGGTTGAACCACTCAAGGCTGGGCATGGAGACCACGCGGGCGTTGATGCCCTCCGTCTGCAGGGTGGCGCGTGCCTCGACCGCCAGCTGCACCTCGGACCCGGTGCCGATCAGGATGACGTCGGGGGTTCCGCTGGCCGCTTCGGCCAGGACATAAGCGCCCCTGGCGGTGCCCTCGGCTGAGCCGAAGGTCTCGCCGTCGGCGGCTCCGGTTCCACGCGCATAGGTGGGGATGTTCTGCCGGGTCAGGACTATGCCCGCTGGGTTCCCGGTGTTCTCCAGGATGGTGCGCCAGGCGACAGCCACCTCGTTCGCGTCACCGGGGCGGACGACGTCGAGTCCCGGGATCGCTCGCAGTGCCGCCAGCTGCTCCACCGGCTGGTGGGTGGGGCCGTCCTCGCCGAGACCGATGGAATCATGGGTCCAGACGTAAATGGAGGGGACGCCCATCAGGGCACCCAGCCGGATGGCTGGCCGCTGGTAGTCGCTGAAGATCAGGAACGTCCCGGAGAAGGCCCGCGTGCTGCTGTGCATGACGATGCCGTTGACGATCGCCGCCGCCGCATGCTCGCGGATGCCGAAGTGCAGGACCCTGCCGTAGGGGTTGCCCTGCCAGGTGTCGGTCTGCTTGCCGGCGGGGATGAACGACGGGGACCCTTCGATGGTCGTGTTGTTCGATTCCGCCAGGTCGGCGGAGCCGCCCCACAACTCGGGGAGGACAGGGCCGATGGCGGACAGCACCTTGCCCGACGCTGCCCGGGTGGAGACGTCCTTGCCTGCTTCGAAGGTGGGCAGGGCGTCGTCCCAGTTGTCGGGGAGGGTCCGCGACGCGATCCGGTCCAGGAGCGTGGCGTTGGCCGGGTTAGCCTGCCGCCAGGCGCTGAATGACTCTTCCCAGTCGGCGCGGAGAGCCTGCCCGCGGTCGGTGACCTGCCGGGCATGCTCGAGCACCTCGGGGGCGACGTCGAAGTGCTTGGCCGGATCGAGGCCGAGGGTCTCCTTCAGGGCAGCCACCTCGTCGGCGCCCAGCGCCGACCCGTGGATCTTGCCGGTGTTCTGCTTGGTCGGCGCTGGCCAGCCGATGATGGTCCGCAGGGACACGATGGAGGGCTTGCCGGTCTCGTCCCGTGCCGCGGTCAGCGCCCGGTACAGCTCCTCGATGTCCTCGACGTACTCGCCGGTTTTGGTCCAGTCGACACGCTGGACGTGCCAGCCGTACGCCTCGTAACGGCCCAGCACGTTCTCAGTGAAAGCGATGTCGGTGTCGTCTTCGATGGAGATGTGGTTCTCGTCGTAGAGCACCACGAGGTTGCCGAGCTCCTGGTGCCCGGCCAGGGACGAAGCCTCAGCCGTGACGCCTTCCTGGAGGTCGCCGTCGGATGCAATGACCCAGACGGTGTGGTCGAACGGGCTTTCCCCGGCCGCCGCGTCGGGGTCCATCATGCCGCGCATGCGGCGCTGCGCGAACGCGAAGCCGACTGCGGAGGCCAGGCCCTGGCCGAGGGGACCGGTGGTGATTTCGACGCCGGCAGTGTGGCGGTACTCGGGGTGCCCGGGAGTCTTGGAGCCCCAGGTGCGCAGGGACTTCAGGTCCTCCAGTTCAAGGCCATATCCGGAAAGGAAAAGCTGGATGTACAGGGTCAGTGAGGTGTGGCCCGGTGACAGGACGAAGCGGTCGCGTCCCGTCCATTCAGGCTGGGAGGGGTCGTGCCTGACCAGTTTCTGGAACAGCAGGTAGGCGGCGGGGGCCAGGCTCATCGCCGTGCCGGGATGACCGTTACCCACCTTCTCCACAGCGTCCGCCGCCAGCACGCGGACAGTGTCCACCGCGCGGTTATCCAGGTCGGTCCAGGTCAGTTCTTGCGTATCAAGCTGCGGCACGAAACCTCAGCCCCTCTCTGTGCTCCACGACCAGCGCCGCGGCGCCCGCGTAGGACTGGCGATTGCCGTCTTTGCGCACCGAACCAGCTGGCCGTTCACCGTTGTAAAGTCTGCATTCTGGCTACCCGCCCCCGCGTCCGCCGGCGTCTAGCAGCAGATACGGGCTGGGCATTACCATCACCCTATCGCTTTGGGCTGTTTTTCAAATTCAAAGTCCACATCGTGACGTGACGAGTCACCCGGGGCGGACGGCGGCCGGAATTTCTACACGCCGTAAAATCTGTGGGGGAGGGGACGGTATGATGAGAGAGGACTTTCCCCCCAGCAGAAACGGCAGTGTTACCTCGTGAAGACCGAGCAGGATCCGCGCCTCGCCAGCACTACGGGCACCAGTACGGGTTTCAAACGCAAAGCCAAGGCTTATCTTGCCCTGACCAAGCCTCGAGTCATCGAGCTATTGCTGGTCACCACCCTTCCCACCATGATCTTCGCCCAGGGCGGTTTGCCCGGGGTCTGGCTGATCATTTCCACCATGGTGGGTGGCGCCCTAGCCGCAGGAAGCGCCGGCTCCTTCAACTGCTATATCGACCGGGATATCGACAAGGTGATGCACCGGACGGAGAAGCGGCCCCTGGTGACCGGCGAGGTGACCCCCCGTGAAGCTCTGATCTTCTCCTGGGTGCTCGGCGTCGCGGCCATCACTGTCCTCTGGTTCGGCGCTAACCCGTTGGCTGCCGGTCTCGGCGTGGCAGCGATCTTCTTCTACGTCGTCGTGTACTCGCTGATCCTCAAGCGCCGCACCCCGCAGAACATTGTCTGGGGCGGTGTCGCAGGGTGCATGCCCGTGCTGATCGCCTGGGCTGCGGTCACCAACACGGTGGAGTGGCCCGCCATCGTCCTCTTCCTCATCATTTTCCTGTGGACGCCGCCACACTACTGGCCGCTGTCCATGAAATACAGCGACGACTACAACGCGGCGAAGGTCCCCATGCTGGGAGCCATCGCTGGGGCCCGGGTCGTCTCCGTCCAGGTGGTCCTCTACGCCTACGCCACCGTCGCCTGCTCCCTGCTCCTGATCCCGGTGGGCGGAGCCGGTTGGGTGTTCACCGTTGCAGCTGTCGCGGCGGGGATCTGGTTCCTGTCCGAAACGCACAAGCTGCACACCTCGGCCGTCCGGGGCACTGTCACCGACAAGGGCTCCATGAAGGTCTTCCACGGCTCGATCAGCTACCTCACCGTCGTGTTCCTGGCGCTGGCCATCGACCCATTCATCGGCGGCCCGGTCTTCTAGCCGCCCGCCGTCGGCTCCTGTTGTCGGTGGCTGCCTGACCTCAGGGAGTGCGGCTAGCATGAGCACATGGTGTTCAACGGTCTTATCGCGTACCCGGTCACTCCCTTCCATGAGAACGGTGACGTCAACTATCCAGAGCTCACGTCGCTGGTGTCGTCACTGGCGTCGTCGGGGGTCGACACCATTGCGGTTCTTGGCTCGTCGGGAAGTTTTGCCTACCTGAGTGTCGCTGAACGCTCGAAGGTCGCGGCAACAGCCGTTGACGCCGCCCAGCAGGCCGGCAGCGGGGTCCCCGTGGTGGTGGGCATCAGTTCGGTCGGTACCCGGGAAGTACTCGACGCCGCCCGCGACGCTGAGCGCGCCGGCGCCGCTGGAGTGGTGCTGTCGCCCGTGTCCTACGTTCCGCTGAACAATGACGAGGTTGCCGCGCAGACGGCCGCCGTGTGCGATGTGACGTCCTTGCCTATCTGCCTCTACAACAACCCCGGCACCACCCAGTTCCACTACGACCTGGAGCTGGTCGCCGAACTCCTCGCCCTGCCCAACGTGCAGGCGTTCAAGGACACCGCCGCGGACGTGGTCGGGTTCCGGCAACGCTACGACCGGCTTCGGTCGCTGACCGACCAGCCGTTCAGCCATGGGCTCAGTGGTGACTTGCTGATCGCGTCGGGAGAGGTGGCCGCCGATGCCTGGCACACCGGTCCGGCGGCGCTGCTCCCACTGGCGTACACCGAGTTCCGGGCGGCAGTGCTCGCCGGGGATGCGGCACGGATCGACGAGTCGCGGCGGCTTTTGCTGCCGGTGGTGCAGGCGGTCCTGCGGTTGCGGAAACTGAGCGGCCTCCATTCCCTCGCGAAGGCCTGCGGTGTCGACGCCGGCGAGCCGCGGCTGCCGGTGCTACCCGTCCCCGGCAGCGAACAGCGCGACCTCGCCCGACTGGTTGATGCCCTTGAGGTTACCGGCCGTCTCTGAGGGCGGCGTGTCCAGAAGAAGTGGACAAGCCGTTCTCCGGCTCCGGTGATACCCGGTCCTGGCGGTTGACTGCCAGGTACAGGGCGTTGGCCATCGCAGCGGTCAGCACCGATGCACCCAGCATGTGCAGCGCCACCAGCGCGACCGGCAGGTGCAGGAAGTGCTGGAGGTAGCCGATCGCTCCCTGCGCCAGAACCACAGCAGCGAGGAGGACCACCGCCTGCCGCAGCCGGGGTGCAGCCGACTCCCGGTACACGAGCACCAGCGAGACGACGACGGTGAGGACCAGTAGGTAGACGGGCGCCGCATGGATCCGGGTCATCAGGTCGGGGTCGAGGTTGTTCCGGGCCGCACCGGCGTCGCCGGCGTGGGGTCCGGAACCGGTGACAATGACACCGAGGAAGACGGTGACCGCGGTGAGCGCTGCCGCGGCGGTCAGGATCTGGCGCAGTAGCCGAGATCCGAGGGGAGCGTCTGAGCTCGACGCCTGGCCGGTGGTGAGCCTGACCCGGTTGACCAGGACGGTGGCCAGCACAATCAGGACCATCGACACGATGAAGTGCCAGCCCACCACCCACGGGTTGAGCTGCGTCAGGACGGTGATGCCGCCGAGGATGGCCTGGGCCGGGATGCCAGCGGCGAGGGCAAGGGCGAGCCGGAACAGGTCTTTGCGTTCCTTGCGCATGTTCCAGAGGGACACCACCATGGCGATGGCGATGGCGGTCAGCACGAAGGTCAGCATCCGGTTGCCGAACTCGATCACCCCGTGGATGCCCATCTCCGGGGTGTTGACGATCGAGGTGGAGGTGCACCTCGGCCATTCGGGGCAGCCCAGACCTGAAGCGGTCAGCCGGACGGCGCCGCCGGTCACCACAATCATGATCTGGGAGACCAGGGAAGCGATCGCCAGCCCGCGGACCAGCCGGGTGGTGGTGTGCGGCAGCTTCGCGGTGATGCGGCGCCAGCCGGTGGGTGCGGTCTGTGTCATGTGTGCTAACTCCATTTGAACCAGCGAATGGCGGCGAGGCTGGACAGGACAGCCCATCCCGCCAGGATGAGGAACGCAGGAAGGTTGAATGCCCCATCGATGAGCGCCGACCGTAATCCGTCACCCAGCGCCGACGACGGCAGGAGGTCGACGAACGGGCGGATCGACTCGGGCAGCAGGGTACCCGGGAGGACAATTCCGCCGGCAACCGCCAGCAGAATCCACACCAGGTTGGTGACCGCGAGGGTGGCCTCGGGGCGCAGGGTCCCGGCCACGAGAAGACCGAGGCCGGTGAACGCGGCGGCGCCGATGATGAGCTGGGCCAGCCCGATCAGCAGTCCTGTCGGGTCGGGGCGCCATCCCAGCAGGGCGGCCGCGCAACCGATCACCACCAGCTGAACCGCCAGGACCACGACGACGCCGAGGGCCTTGCCGAAGATCAGGCCCGGTTTGCCCAGGGGAGTGGTGGAAAGGAAACGCAGCACCCCGTAGCGGCGGTCGAAGCCGGTGGCGATGCCCTGGCCGGTAAACGCAGTGGACATGGCGCACAGGGCGATGATACCCGGGGTGGCCGCGTCGATCCTGCTTCCCGCCAGGCCGTCGAGGAACGGCGTGAGCACCAGCACCACGAGGCCGAGCAGCGGCAGCGCAATCGCGAGGACCAGCTGTTCTCCATTGCGGAGCATGGACAGCGCCTCATAACGGCCCTGCAGGAGGATGCGCCTGGCTAACGGTGCGGCAGTACTCATCGGATCTCCCTGCCGGAAATGTCAAGGAACACGTCTTCAAGGGACCGCGGTTCCATGGTGATGGAGACAGGCAGGATTCCCTCCTGTTCCCACCATCGTGCCATCGAGGTCAGATCTGCCGGAGTGAAGCAGCCTGCCACCGAGTACCGGCCCGGCTCGGTTTCGCGAAAGGTCAGGGCCGGGAACGAGTCGGCGGGGAGGGTGAGGCTGGGGGCGGCCTGGAAACGGAGGTCGCGGTAGGTGTCGCCGGCGTCGTCGGCTGTCAGGTCGGCTACGGTGCCGTGCGTCACTGTGCGCCCGGCGTCGAGGATATAGACGTAGTCGGCAAGCTTTTGGGCGTCGTCGAGCAGGTGGGTGGTGAGAATGATCGCCAGCCCCTCGGCACGCAGTTCACGGATCAGCTCGAATACGATGGTGCGCGACTGGGGGTCCAGTCCGGCGCTGGGTTCGTCGAGGAAGAGGACCTCGGGGTTGCCGATCAGGGCGCAGGCCAGCGCGAGCCGCTGCTTCTGTCCACCGGAGAGCCGCCGGATCCCGGTCGTGGCATAGGAGGTGATGCCCAGCCGGTCGGCGAGTTCGGCCACCGGCCGGGGCGAACCGTACATCGCTGCCACATGGTTCAGGAGCGCCAGCGGCCGGGCCGACGGCGGGAGCCCGCCTTCCTGCAGCATCACTCCCACCCTGCTGCGGAGTGCCGCGCCGGCATTGAACGGGTTCTCCCCGAGTAGCCGGACTGTCCCACTATTGGGGCGCTGCAACCCCTGGGCGCATTCGAGGGTGGTGGTCTTTCCCGCACCGTTGGCGCCCAGGAGCGCCGTCACCTGTCCGGGGTAGGCTCGAAGGTGGACGCCGTCGAGCACCCTGACCATTTTGCCGTCGAGTGCGGAAACGGGTCCAAAGTCCTTGACGAGCGCAGTAACTTCCAGCGCGGGAGAGGGGTTTGGCACTCAATTATTCTACGGCATGTAGTAGGTGCATCCTCCCTTGACGGGCGGGCGCTGGGTAGCCTCACCTTACTGGCAGTGGGGAACAGATTAGGACATGATTGTGTTGTCTATTCAGTGGACGCAGAACTTCTGTGGACGCAGAACTGTGGCCCGGAATCCGGAGGAGGCGACATGAGCCAGTCATACCCAACCAGTACCGTTCCGGCTGATGCACGCCCGGCCGACGTGTTCCGCCCCCATGAGGCCGAAGACCGGACCCGCAGCAAGGTGCTCGCCGCAGTGCTTGAGCACGGCCCCGTCAGCGCTGCCGAACTGGGCGAGCGGCTGGGATTCACTCCCGCGGCAGTGCGGCGCCACCTCGACGCCCTCTCCCGCAAACAGCTCATTGAAGTCAAACTCGTCGGTAACCCCTCATCGGGTGCCGGCCGGCCCGCACGCCGCTACGTGCTCAGCCAGCGGGGGCAGACCGAGTTGGGGACCGATTACCTGTCGATCGCCAAGGCCGCCCTGGCCCAGCTGCAGGACGTGGCGGGCCCGGACGCCGTCGAGCAGTTCGCCCGGACCCGGTTTGCCGAGATGGAAACCCGCTACCGTCCCCTAGTGGAAGCCGCCGGCGCGGATCTTGAAGACCGTGCCAAGGCGCTGGCCAGCGCCCTCACCGCTGACGGATTTGTCGGGTCCACCACTGTCGTGGGCCGAAACGCCCCCAACGCAGCCATGCTGGCCGTCCAACTCTGCCAGGGCCACTGCCCGGTGCAGGAGCTGGCCGCTGAATTCCCCTCCTTCTGCGACCAGGAGACCGAAGTGTTTTCCCGGCTGCTCGGCGTCGACGTGCGGCGGCTTTCAACGCTCGCCCGCGGCGGTCACGTCTGCACCACCCATATTCCTGTGGGCCGGGTCACTCCGGCCCCCGCCGGGGTAGACACCCCCGGGACCGAACCGACCGTATCCATCCATCAGTAAGAAAGGCCGTGATGACGGATCAAGTAGACCAGAAGACAATGGCTGAGCCAGCCGTTCCTGAGGCAGTTATCAGCGACATCCTGGAGCGCAACCCCGAGCTCGAAGGCATCGGTAACTACGCTTTCGGCTGGTCCGACAAGAACGACGCCGGCGCCAACGCCAAGCGGGGTCTCAGCGAAGAGGTGGTCCGTGACATCTCGTCGAAGAAGGACGAGCCCGAGTGGATGCTTGATCTGCGCCTGAAAGGCCTCAAGTACTTCGACCGGAAGCCCATGCCCGCCTGGGGCGCCGACCTGTCCGGCATCGACTTCGACAACATCAAGTACTTCGTGCGGTCCACCGAGAAGCAGGCTGGCAGCTGGGAAGAACTCCCCGAAGACATCAAGAACACCTATGAGAAGCTGGGCATCCCCGAGGCCGAGCGTAACCGCCTGGTCTCCGGCGTCGCAGCCCAGTACGAGTCCGAGGTGGTCTACCACCAGATCAACGAGGAACTCGAACGCCAGGGTGTCATCTTCATGGACACCGACACCGCGCTGAAGGAACACCCCGAATTCTTCGAGGAATACTTCGGCTCCATCATCCCGGTGGGCGACAACAAATTCGCCTCGCTGAACACGGCCGTCTGGTCCGGTGGCTCGTTCGTCTACGTGCCGCCCGGCGTCCACGTCGAGATCCCGCTGCAGGCCTATTTCCGGATCAACACCGAGAACATGGGCCAGTTCGAACGCACCCTGATCATCGCTGATGAGGGTTCCTACGTGCACTACATCGAGGGCTGCACCGCCCCGATCTACACGTCGGACTCCCTGCACTCCGCGGTCGTCGAAATTGTGGTGAAGAAGGACGCCCGCGTCCGGTACACCACCATCCAGAACTGGTCGAACAACGTCTACAACCTGGTCACCAAGCGGGCCATCGCCCATGAGGGCGCCACCATGGAGTGGGTTGACGGCAACATCGGCTCGAAGGTCACCATGAAGTACCCGGCCGTCTACCTGGTGGGGGAGCACGCCAAGGGCGAAACCCTGTCCATCGCCTTCGCCGGCGAAGGCCAGCACCAGGACACCGGTTCGAAGATGGTCCACATCGCACCGAACACCAAGTCGTCGATCATCTCCAAGTCGGTAGCCCGGGGCGGTGGACGCGCCGCATACCGTGGGCTGGTCCAGGTCAGGGAGGGTGCCACCCACTCGGCCAACACGGTGCGTTGCGACGCACTGCTGGTCGACACCATCTCCCGGTCCGACACGTACCCGTATGTCGATATCCGTGAGGACGACGTCACCATGGGCCACGAGGCAACCGTCTCGCGGGTCAGCGAAGAGCAGCTGTTCTACCTGATGTCCCGCGGCATGCCCGAGGACGAGGCCATGGCGATGATCGTGCGTGGGTTCATTGAGCCCATCGCCCGTGAACTCCCCATGGAGTACGCGCTTGAACTGAACCGCCTGATCGAACTCCAGATGGAAGGGGCCGTGGGCTGACAATGGCTGAAGCTACCCAGTTGGACGCGCCAGCGTCCGCAGAAAAAATTGCCATTGATGGTTTCACCGAAGAGGGCGAAAACCTTTCCCCGTTCAACGAGGGAACCATCCAGCACGGCGCCAAGAAGCACAGCCACGGCGACGCCCCGGTCATCCCCGAGGCGTCCCGCGGCGAGCGGCTCAAGTCCTACAAGCTGGCCGACTTTGCGCCGCTGAACGGCCGCGAGGAAGACTGGCGGTTCACGCCGCTCAAGCGCCTCCGCGGGCTGCACAACCAGCCGCTGACCGGCCAGGGCCCCACGGTCGAGGTCACCGGTGCCGGCAACGTCACCGTCGAGACGGTGGGTCGCGACGACTCCCGCATTGGCTCCGCGTCGATCCCCGATGACCGGGTCTCGGCGGCAGCCTGGGAAGCGTTCACCGAGGCGACAGTGGTGACCATCCCGGTGGAAACCATCGCCGACGGAGACATCCACATCGCGATCAATGGCGTGGATGAGAGCCCTGCCGCGCAGCACCTGATCATTACGGCCGAGCGGTTCTCGAAGGCCGTGGTGGTCCTCGACCACCACGGCAAGACCACCCTTGCGCAGAACGTTGAGATCGTCGTCGGTGACGGCGCTGAACTCACCGTCGTCAGTGTCCAGGAATGGGACGACGACGCCGTCCACACCTCCACCCAGCAGGCGAAAATCGGCCGGAACGCGAAGTTCAAGCACGTGGTCGTCAGCCTGGGCGGAGACCTGGTGCGGATGACGCCGTCGTCCCTGTTCACCGGGCCGGGCTCCGAGGTGGAGATGTATGGACTGTACTTCGCCGACGCCGGGCAGCACCTTGAACAGCGCCTCCTGGTGGACCACGCCGTCCCCAACTGCAAATCCCGCGTCACGTACAAGGGCGCACTGCAGGGCCAGGACGCCCACACCGTCTGGGTGGGCGACGTGCTGATCCGCAAGGAAGCCGAGGGAACCGACACCTACGAAACCAACCGGAACCTGCTGCTCACCGACGGCACCCGCTCCGACTCGGTGCCCAACCTCGAGATCGAAACCGGTCTCATCGAGGGTGCCGGCCACGCCAGCGCCACCGGGCGGTTCGACGACGAGCACCTGTTCTACCTGATGGCCCGCGGCATCGACGAGAAGACCGCCCGCCGCCTGGTGGTCCGCGGTTTCCTCAACGAGGTCATCCAGCAGATCAAGGTGCCAGCGCTTGAGGAACGGCTGACCGACGCCGTCGAGCGGGAACTCGCGGCAGGAAACATCTGATGGCTGACGCACCGAAGGGCGAGCTGGTCTGCAATGTCAACGACATTGAGGTCCGGCAGGCCCTGCGCATCCTGATCGACGACTACCCGGTAGCCGTGGTGAAGGACTCCGAGGGCGCCATCCACGCGCTCGGGGACACCTGCTCGCACGCCGACATCTCCCTCTCCGAGGGTGACGTCGAGGGGTGCGTCATCGAGTGCTGGGGACACGGGTCGCAGTTCGACCTGCGCAGCGGCGCCCCGCTGCAGCTGCCGGCCTACGAACCGGTCCCCGTGTTTGCCCTGGAAATTCATGGCGACGAGGTCTACGTGGATATCACCACCGTCACCAACGGTGCTGCCGTCCCGGACCTCGGCTAACCACCACACACTTTTCGACTACTCAGCTCGACCACAGACTGCACACCCTGCCTGAGGCAGGGCGCGAAGGAGAACCACAGATGTCCACTCTTAAGATCACTGACCTCCACGTCAGCATTGAGACGGAGCAGGGGGTCAGGAAGCAGATCCTCAAAGGGGTCAGCCTGACCATCAACACCGGCGAGTCACACGCCATCATGGGACCCAACGGTTCCGGCAAGTCCACCCTCGCCTCCACGATCGCCGGTCACCCCCGGTACCTCGTGGACAGCGGAACTATCACCCTCGACGGTGAGGACGTTCTCGCCATGAGCGTCGACCAGCGTGCCCGCGCGGGTCTGTTCCTGGCCATGCAGTACCCGGTCGAGGTACCAGGCGTCACCATGACCAACTTCCTGCGCACCGCCAAGACGGCCCTGGACGGCAAGGCTCCGAGCCTGCGTCACTGGACCAAGGATGTCAAGGAAGCGATGTCGCAGTTGCGCATCGACGCCGACTTCGCCCAGCGCAACGTCAACGAGGGCTTCTCCGGTGGCGAGAAGAAGCGTGTCGAGATCCTTCAGCTCGAGCTCTTCAAGCCCCGCTTCGCCATCCTCGACGAAACCGATTCAGGTCTTGACGTCGACGCGCTGAAGGTGGTCTCCGAAGGCGTGAACCGCGAGCACTCCAAGGGTGGAATGGGTACCCTGTTGATCACTCACTACACGCGGATCCTGCGTTACATCAAGCCCGATTTCGTGCACGTGTTCGTCGACGGCAGGATCGCCGAGCAGGGCGGCCCTGAGCTGGCTGAACGCCTGGAGGCCGAGGGCTACGACCGCTTCGGAACCCCCGTTTCAGCTTCAGTTGACGCTCCAGCCGGCGCCTAGGTTCGCCAGCATTTGAGCTCGGTACCACTTCGAGAAGGTAGAGAACAATGAGTGAAGTGAATGCGGGACAGACCGCAATCGACGACGTCGAGGAAGCCCTCAAGGATGTGATTGACCCCGAGCTGGGCGTCAACATCGTTGACCTGGGTCTCCTCTACGGCCTGAAGTACGCCGACGACGGCGCCCTGCTGATCGACATGACGCTCACCACGGCGGCCTGCCCGCTGACCGACGTCATCGAGGAGCAGGTGGGTCAGTCACTGGACGGAGTCGTCGATGACTGGCGCCTGAACTGGGTGTGGATGCCGCCCTGGGGTCCGGAGAAAATCACCGAAGATGGTCGCGACCAGATGAGGGCCCTCGGGTTCAACATCTAGGCCCGTCCACCACCTAGGACGCCGCACTCGAAAGCGGCATTCGCAGCAGAAAACGGCAGCCGCGCCAGGTATATCTGGGGCGGCTGCTGTTTTCTGCTGCGCTAGCCGATTCGGGACGCGCCGGGAACGTCCTCGGGACTCGACTCCCCAAGGCCACGGGCGGCCAGGGCCTCACCGGTCTGGTGGGCGTAGGCGACAGCGCCGACGACGACGGGGATCACCAGGGCACGCGGGTTGCGTTCCAGGCCGCGGGCCTTTGCCGCGTCCCGGACGTCAGCCACCGAACCGACCAGGTAGGGCAGGCTCCTGACCATCAGGGCCAGCGTCAGGCCGAACCGTTCGGGGTCAGCTCCCACCCGCCGGAACGGAACGGCCAGGGCAACGAGGCCATCCAGCAGCCGCTGTCCCTCGGTGGTGAGCGTGAGCAGGCGTGCCGCCAGCAGGCACGTCGTAATGTTCCCGACCAGCTGTAATGCCGGCTGCGGGCCGTTCACGATCACCTGATACCCGCCGAGGATGACCAGCATCGGCCAGACCGGAGCCAGCGGCCGCCACAGGTGCACCGGCGGCAGCCGGGCGCCGAGAAGATAGCCGGCCACCACCAGCAGAAGGGCAGCGCCGGTGAGCGCCGGCGTGTTTACCAGCAGGACGCTGGTCGACAGGAGCAGGACGGCAAGGCCCTTCGTCCACAGGGGAGCCCGGTGGAGCAGGGAATCACCCTCCACATAGGTGCCGAGCAGGCTGGCGTGCCCCCTCACGGACTGGTATCCGGCAGCGGCGTCTCAAAGTGGAGGCCACGGTACCTGTCGATCGCCGCCCGGGGGGCGCCGTCGAACACCAGGCGACCGGCGTCGATCACCAGCACCCGGTCGCTGTCAGCAGCGAAGTCGAGGTCATGGGTGGTGAAAACCACCTGCTGGTCCAGCGTGCGGAACAGGCTACGGACCCGCCGCTCGTTGCGCAGGTCGAGGAGGGTGGTCGGCTCATCGGCAACGAGGATGGCGGGGTTGACGGCGAGCACGGTGGCCAGCGCCATCAGTTGCCGTTCCCCGCCCGAAAGGTCGTAGATGCTCTGATCGGCCCGCGGGGCAAGCCCGAAGCGATCAAGCACTGCCAGGGCAGCGGACCGCCGATCGGCGGGGTTGCGGATGGTGGCACGGAGGGACAGCTCTACATCCTCCCGGCCCGTCGGCATCACCAGTTGCGACAGGGGATCAGTGAAGACAAACCCGACGCGCTGCCTGACCGCCCGGCCCGCTTTCATGGTGTTGAGCCCGTCCACCAGGACGCGTCCGGCGGTCGGCGTGATCAGTCCGTTGATGAGCTTGAGCAGCGTCGACTTCCCCGACCCGTTGGCGCCGATCACGGCAATCCGGCGCTCGGAGAGGGTCAGGGTGAGCGGCTCAAGAATCTGGCGGGGCTGGCCGGGTCCGTCGACGCTCACTGCCGCGCCGTCGAAGTCGATCATCGTGGGAGCCGGCTTCCCTGGCTCAGCGGGTGGATGCGGGTGCCGGGGCAGCGGGCCGCTGGCGGCCGCCGATCAGCCGGGGGAACGCGCGATGCACGCTCAGCCCGATTGCCGCGGCCACAAGGTTCTTCAGCACGTCTCCGGGCAGGTAGATGGCGTCTGCCAGGACCGCGGTCACGAAGTCCAGCTTGCCGTTGATCATCAGCCCTGCGATTCCCAGCGGGTGGATAACCAGCAGGCTGCTGACCATGCAGGCTCCGAAAAGGGCGGCGTACCGGAACCGTCGCACCCGGGTTAGAACCAGGCGGGCCAGGAACCCCGCGACGACCGCAGCAAGTGGGAAGGCAATCAGGTACCCGGCGGACGGCCCAGCGAGCACTCCAACACCGCCGGTGAATCCGCTGAAGATCGGCAGCCCAGCCAACCCGACCAGCACATAGAGGGCGACGGCGGCTCCACCGCGCGCTGGACCGAGCACAATTCCGGTCACCATCACCGCGAGTGTCTGGAGCGTCACAGGCACCCCGAGCGGCCCGGCGGGGATAGCAGGTAGGATTGCTAGAGCGGCCACCATGGCCGCGAAGACCGCGATCAGCGAAAGATCCGTGGCATTCCAGCGGTGCCTGGTGTGGGTGGCATCATCCGCAGCGGCCGTCGCAGGAACCTGATTTTTCAGACGCATGGTGGCTCTTCCTGTTAGTTATCGACAACAGTGTGCCGTCACTTACTGAGATTAGTGCCAGCGGTTTCTATTTCGCTTGTAGGTTTCCTACAAATTTAGGCATCCAGCAACCATCCGATGTTGCGGACCCGTTCCATTGAAAGGCCACGGCATTGATTACCGTCTCGAACTTAGAGCTGCGCGCGGGAGCGCGCCTGCTTATGGATGCGGTGTCATTCCGTGTTGACCGCGGGGACAAGATTGGGCTGGTGGGCCGTAACGGCGCCGGCAAGACCACGCTGACCCGGGTCCTGGCCGGGGAGGGCCTGCCCGCCGGTGGCACCGTCACCAGGAAGGGTGAGATCGGGTACCTGCCCCAGGACCCGCGCACGCCGAACATGGAGCAGCTGGCGCGGGACAGGATCTTGTCCGCCCGGAACCTCGACGTCGTCGTCACCAAGCTGCGCGCCGCCCAGGAAGACATGGCGAGCGAGAACACCACGGTGCGCGATAAGGCGATGGCACGCTATGACCGGATCGAGGCTGAGTTCCTGGCGCACGGCGGGTACGCCGCGGAAGCCGAGGCAGCAGCCATTTCCTCGAACCTCGCCCTGCCGGACCGCATCCTCAACCAGCCACTGTCCACCCTGTCCGGTGGCCAGCGGCGGCGTGTCGAGCTGGCGCGGATCCTCTATTCGGGTGCTGAGACGATGCTCCTCGATGAGCCCACCAACCACCTCGACGCCGACTCCATCACCTGGCTGCGCGAGTTCCTGAAGAACCACCAGGGCGGCCTGATCGTGATCAGCCACGATGTGGACCTGCTGGAGGCGACGGTGAACAAGGTGTTCCATCTGGACGCCAACCGCGCCACCATCGACATCTACAACATTGGCTGGAAACGCTACCTGCAGCAGCGGGAGACTGACGAACGCGCCAGGAAGCGGGAGCGGGCCAATACCGAGAAGAAGGCCCAGGTCCTCATGGATCAGGCCAACAAGATGCGCGCCAAGGCCACCAAGGCGGTCGCCGCGCAGAATATGGCGAAGCGTGCCGAGCGGCTGCTGGGCGGTCTTGAGGCGGTCCGTGCACAGGATCGCGTCGCCGCCCTGCGGTTCCCGGAGCCGTCACCGTGTGGAAAGACTCCGATGACCGCCGAGGGACTCAGCAAGTCCTACGGTTCACTGGAAATTTTCACCGACGTCGACCTGGCCATCGACCGCGGATCGAAGGTAGTGATCCTCGGACTGAACGGTGCCGGGAAGACCACCCTGCTGCGGATGCTTGCCGGCGTCGACAAGCCCGACACGGGCGAGGTCATCCCCGGGCACGGCCTGAAGGTCGGCTACTACGCCCAGGAGCACGAAACCCTTGACACCGGGCGCACCGTGCTGGAGAACATGCGGTCGTCCGCCCCGGATATGAAGGATGCCGAAGTGCGCGGCGTCCTCGGTTCCTTCCTGTTCACCGGCGACGACGTCGACAAACCCGCCGGTGTGCTCTCCGGTGGCGAGAAGACCCGATTGGCCCTGGCAACGATCGTTGCGTCCTCAGCCAATGTGCTGCTGCTCGATGAACCGACCAACAACCTCGACCCGGCCAGCCGCGCCGAAATCCTTGGTGCGCTGCGCAACTACAGCGGCGCCGTCGTTCTGGTCAGCCACGATGAGGGTGCCGTCGAGGCGCTCAACCCCGAACGGGTGGTGTTGCTGCCCGACGGCGTCGAGGACCTGTGGAGCGACGACTACCTCGACCTGGTGACGATGGCCTAGAAGCCCCGCGCGTCGAGGTAGGCGTCTTCTTCTTCCTCGGCGGTGGGGCGGCGTTGTCTCCGGGCTGGCGCCGCCGACACGGTCCCGTTGGCTTCTGCAGCATCCTCGTCGTCGGACCGCTGCTGTTGCCGGGCAGCGTATCCGAAGCCCACGAACAGCAAACCGCCAAAGGCGAACCACTGCATCGAGTAGGACAGGTGAGGTCCGGCGTCCAGCGACGGCCGGGGAAAGATCTGCGGCGAAGTGGCAGGGGCCGGGCTTTCGGCTGACATCAGGCCATACGAGCCGTCCTGGACGTCATAATCGACCACCTCGGAGTAGCGGGCGAGGTTGATGGAGGCGATCTGCCCGTCCGGCGCGCCACGGTCGAGCTGCGGCTCGCCGGGTTTGATCCGGGCAGTTACCGTCACCTCGCCATCCGGTGGCTGGGGGAACGCGTCGGGGCGCCCCGCCTCGTCATTGCCGATGGGCAGCCACCCCCGGTTGATGATCACTGCCGACCCGTCAGCCAGTCGGAGCGGCACCAGCACCTCGTAGCCTGGCCGTCCGCTGAAGGGCCGGTTGCGCACCACCAGTTGGTTGGCCGTGTCGTAGGTGCCGGTCAGCTCGACGGGCAACCATTCCTCGGCGGGGTCAAACGACCGGAAATCCGCTGAGCCTGCCTCGTAGGGAACTGCCGGCTGGTCATAGTTGGCTTCGATCCGTTCGATCGTGTCGGCCAGCTGGTCACGGCGGTCCAGCTGCCACATTCCCAGGGCGCTGCACGCCATTGCCAGGACAGCGACCAGCGCCAACCAGCCCAGCCAGCGGGGCGAGAAGAGGAAACGGTACATCTAGGCGGTCTTCCCAGCTGCATCACCGTGGAGGGGAAGGGTTTCCTTCCACAGGCCACGGGTCTGGAGGTAGTCCTCCAACCAATCGCGGTGCTCCCCGCAAGCCACCCACACCTTCCGCCGGTCGGGCGTGTGGATCTTCGGGTTATTCCAGAGCAGCTGCCAGATAGCGGGTAATTTGCAGGCCTTGCGGGAGCAGACGGCGTCGGCCTCCCTGTCGGTCGGCTCCGGGGAGGCAGGGTTGAGCTGCTGCAACTGGTCGAGAAGGTTCATGCGGTGGGAAGGCCCTTGTCGTGATGAATGGTGTCATGGCGAATATCGTCGTCGGCGTCCTGGTGGTGGCCGGTAGCGCGGTGGGTGTCGCCACCGCTTCCGGTGACGGGGTCGTCGTCGATAATTTCGCCCTGCAGTATATCGTCAGCGGGCTCCGGCGATTCAGCCGGTCTCGGTGGCTCCAGCGCAGTGAGGGGGACATTGTCGATCAGCGATTGGCTGTGCGGGAGATCGCTGGTGTCGGACCCGCCATTGGCGAAGATGACCGCGAAATAGGGGAGCACCACGGCTCCGGCAATCATCACCCACTGCAGCCAGCCTTCAACGAAAAACACCAGAACGATGCAGACGAGCCTGATGCCCATCGAAATTGAATACTTGATCATCCGCCCGCGGATTTCATCGCTGTGCGGATTTCGTGCGTCGGTAATGCTATGTACGTCTGCGTTGTGCCGGATCTGCTTGCTCATCACACTCCAAGGGACCTCTCCATTGTCTCACCCAGTGACCTACTTGTTAAAAGCCTGGGAGGGTCCGAAGGTTCCCGGGCGCATTCTTGCAGTTCAGCGGGTGCCAGCTAGGATCGGCAGGGATACTTGAAGCAATGATTCTGGAGGAATCCGTGGCAGAGGCCCAGCAGGGACGCAGTGTTTTGGTAACCGGAGGCAACCGCGGCATTGGCCTTGCCATTGCGCGGGCGTTTGTGGAGAACGGCGACCGGGTGGCCATCACCTACCGCAGCGGGGAGGTCCCCGAGGGGCTCCTCGGGGTGAAAGCCGATGTGACGAGCGAGGAGCAGATCGATGCCGCCTTCACCGCCGTCGAGGAAGCCCACGGTCCGGTGGAGGTCCTGGTAGCCAACGCAGGCATGACCCGGGACACACTGCTGCTCAGGATGAGCGAATCGGACTTCACCGACGTGATTGACACCAACCTCACCGGCGCGTTCCGCGTGATCAAGCGGGCGTCGAAGGGAATGATCCGGCTCCGCAAGGGCCGCGTGGTCCTGATCTCCTCGGTGACCGGCCTGTACGGGGCACCGGGCCAGATCAACTATTCGGCGTCGAAGGCGGGCCTGATCGGCATCGCCAGGTCGCTCACCCGCGAGCTCGGTTCCCGGGGGATCACCGCCAACGTGGTGGCTCCTGGCTTCATCAATACGGACATGACTGCCGAACTGCCCGAGGACATGCGCAAGAACTACCTCGCCACGATCCCCGCACGGCGCTTCGCTGAGCCCACCGAGGTGGCCAACGTGGTGCGGTGGATTGCCAGCGACGAAGCCGCCTACATCTCCGGGGCGATCATCCCCGTTGACGGCGGCCTCGGCATGGGCCATTAGCGACACTGGCTGTCTAATCTCTACCTTTCATCACCAAGAGTTCACCGACTAAGAGGAGTACCCCATGGCTGCGCTGGATGGCACAACTGCAATCGTCACCGGATCATCACGCGGAATCGGGGCTGACGTCGCGAAACTGCTCGCCGACCAGGGTGCCGCCGTCGTCGTCAATTACCGCCAGAAGGCACCCCGTGCCGCGAAGGTGGTGGCGGGGATTGAGGCTGCAGGAGGGAAGGCGGTCGCTGTCGGGGCCGATCTGACCACCGCAGAGGGATCGGCGGCCCTGATCACGGCAGCAGTGGACTCCTTCGGGGGGCTGGGGCTGCTGGTCCTGAATGCGTCGGGCGGCATGGAGTCCGGTGTCGAGGAAGATTACGCGCTGAAGCTGAACCGCGACGCGCAGGTCAACATGCTGAAGGCGGCGATGGAGGTGATGCCAACGGGTTCCCGCGTGGTCTTCATCACCAGCCACCAGGCCCACTTCATCAACACCGTTCCCACCATGGAGGCCTATGAGGCGGTGGCCCGCAGCAAGCGCGCGGGTGAGGACGCCCTCCGCGAGCTGCTCCCGGAGCTGGAGGCCAAGGGCATCACGCTCGTCGTGGTGTCGGGTGACATGATCGAGGGAACCGTGACAGCGACCCTGCTGGACCGGGCCACCCCGGGCGCCATCGAAGCGCGTCGCGAGCAGGCCGGTCGGCTGTACTCGGTTGCGGAGTTCGCCGCCGAGATCGCGAAGATGGCCACCGCCGACGTTCCGAGCGGCCACACCGAGTATGTCGGCGGCTACGAGTACTTCACGAAGTAGCCCACCTTCACCCAACACCCCTGCGCCCCAACCCCTTTGGGTTGAGTCAGCAGATATGACGTGTTTCTGGCCGGAAACCGGTCATATCTGTTGACTCACCCCGGGGGTTTGACGCGACCCCCAGGGACTCGACCCCGGGGGATTGAGGCGGGGATTTGGGGTTAGTGGCGGGTAAAGTGCCTCACCACGTCCAGGAAAGGCAGGTCGACGGCGACGTCGGCTGCCTCCCGCACCGCTGGCTTCGCGTTGAACGCCACCCCGAGCCCTGCTGCCGCAAGCATGTCGAGATCGTTGGCGCCGTCGCCGACGGCGATGGTCCGCTCCATCGGCACGTTCGCCTCCTCGGACCAGTGCCGCAGCCAGCGTTCCTTGGCGGCGCGGTCCACCACCGGCCCAACCACCTCACCCGTCAGGTGTCCATTGCTGACGCCCAGCAGGTTCGCCTCGGCGTAGGTCAAGCCCAGATGCGCGGACATCGGGTCAAGCAGTTGGGAAAACCCGCCCGAAACGGCCGCCACGGCATGCCCAGCCGCCAGATAGGCCCGCACCAGGTCCTCCGCACCGTCGCTGAAGTCAATCGTCGCCCCCACCTCGGCGAGGACGCCCACCGGCAGCCCCTTGAGCACCGCCACCCGGGATCTGAGGCTCTGGGTAAAGTCAAGCTCTCCGCGCATCGCGGCGTCCGTGACAGCTGCCACCTCAGCTTCCTTCCCGGCGTGGGCGGCCAGCAGCTCGATGACTTCCTGGCGGATCAGTGTCGAATCGACATCCATGATCAGCAGCTTCCGCCCTTCACCGACCAGCGGGGGAGGGACGACGGCGCAGCCCAGACCGAGCGAAAGGTGGGGTTGCACTGCCTGCCGCAGGTCGGCGGCGCTGCCGTCGAAGGAGACGAACACCGTGGACGCCTGGAAGCGGGAGGTGCCCGCGTTTTCCAGTTCAACGATCCCGGCACCGGTGTTCTGGACGGCACCCTGGACGGCGATCAGGAAGTCATCGGGGAGTTGCACCCCGTAACTGACGACACCGAATTCCCTAGGCATATTCCTCCACTTTCACCATTCATCCCCACTTGCAGCACGGTCAGCGCCTTTCAGCCATTATCGCCGGGCACCGGTCGGCCCCCGAAATTGTTGTCCGGCTCCGCCGCCGCCCTCCCGCGCGCCGGACCACCACCGTTTCGCGTTTGCCCCGGTATTTGGCCTAATGTCTAGTGCTATGAGCGATGTTCTTGAGTTAGCTGGGGTAAGCCTCGTCCGGGGCGGCAAGACGCTGTTGGACAGTGTGGACTGGCAGGTCAAGGATGGCGAACGCTGGGTGATCATGGGCCCCAACGGCGCTGGCAAAACCACGCTGCTGCAGGTCGCCGGAGCACGTATCCACCCCACCCGGGGGGTTGCCGGCATTCTCGACGAAGTACTCGGCGCCGTTGACGTCTTCGAACTGCGGCCCCGCATCGGACTCGCCTCAGCCGCCCTCGCCTCCCAGATTCCCGAGCATGAGACAGTGCTGAACGTGGTCATCACCGCGTCGTACGGCGTGACTGGCCGGTGGCGTGAACAGTATGAAAAGCAGGACGCCCGGCGGGCGCTTGGTCTGCTCGATGCCTGGGGAATGTCCACCTTCATGAACCGACCGTTCTCCTCCCTGAGCGAGGGTGAACGGAAGCGCGTCCAGATCGCGCGTGCCCTGATGACCGATCCCGAACTTTTGCTCCTCGACGAGCCCGGTGCGGGTCTCGACCTGGCTGGCAGAGAAGACCTGATTACCCGGCTCGCTGCCCTGGCCCAGGATGAGGAAGCGCCGGTCATGATCCTGGTCACCCACCACCTCGAAGAGGTGCCACCAGGATTCACCCACGCCATGCTGCTGCGCGACGGCGGGGTGGTTGCCTCCGGCCCGATTGAAACAGTTTTCACGGAGGAGCACCTCAGCGCGGCCTTCGACGTACCCCTCGACGTGCGCCAGCAGGACGGTCGCTACACGGCGGTCGCCCGCTCCCGCGCGTAACGGCCGGGAAACCTGCCCGTGGATCTGCTGCAGGATGCCCTGATTTTCGTTGCCGGTCTGTGGGCTGGCGCCATCAACTCGATTGTCGGTTCAGGGACCCTGGTCACCTTTCCCGTGCTGCTGGCATTGGGGTTCGCCCCGGTCACCGCCACGATCAGCAACGCCATGGGCCTGATCGCCGGCGGTGTCTCGGGAACGTGGGGGTACCGGCGTGAACTCGCCGGTCTCCGCTCCACCATTCTTCGCCTGCTTCCCGCGTCGGTTCTGGGCGGCATCACCGGCGCCGCCCTGCTCCTCAACCTGCCCGAGCAGGTCTTTGAATTCGCGGCACCCGTTTTGATCGTCATTGCCCTGGGGTTTGTCATCTTCCAGCCGGCATTGCAGCGCCGGGTCCTCCTTCGCGCCGAGCGGAAACAATCCAGCCGATTCCACCCGCTGGGCCTCACGCTCCTCGTGTACCTGGCGGGCGTCTACGGGGGCTACTTCGTGGCGGCGCAGGGAATCCTGCTGGTAGGTATTCTCGGCATCTTCCTGCACGGAACCATCCAGAACGCCACCGCCGTCAAGAACCTGTTGGTGCTTGCGGTGAACGTGGTAGCCGGCATTTCCTACATGCTCTTCGCCTTCGACCGGATCAACTGGTGGGTGGTCCTGCTGATCGCCGCCAGCTCGCTCATCGGCGGCTTCCTGGGCGCCCTGATCGGGCGCCGGCTGCGACCCGTGGTCCTGCGCTCCATCATCGTGGTGCTGGGGCTGGTGGCCCTCTACATTATGGTTGCTCGGCTGGTCACCGGATGAGCATCCACCGCCTGACGGACCCGGCCGATCCACGGGTCTCGGATTACACGTCCCTCACCGACACCCAGCTGCGACGGCGGAAGGAGCCCGCCGAGGGCCTCTACATCGCCGAGAGCACCAAGGTACTCCGCCGGGCGATCGACGCCGGTCACACACCTCGGTCCTTCTTCCTGACCGACAAATGGCTGCCGGACCTGCAGGACCTCGTAGACCGTTTCCCCGACGTCCCGGCGTTCATTGGAACCGAGCAGATCCTCGAGCAGATCACCGGTTTCCATCTGCACCGCGGAGCACTAGCAGCGATGGACCGCCCGCAGCCCCTGGCCCTCGACGATGTGCTGTCCGGTGCGCACCGCATCGCGGTCCTCGAAGACATCGTGGACCACACCAACCTGGGCGCCATCTTCCGGTCCGCCGCAGCGCTGGGAGTCGACGCCGTCATAGTCAGCCCCCGGTGCGCCGACCCCCTTTACCGGCGCGCCATCCGCGTGAGCATGGGAGCAGTGTTCCAGGTGCCCTGGATCAGGCTGACCGAATGGCCTGCCCCGCTCGGGGAGCTGCAGCGTGCCGGGTTCGTGGTGGCTGGCCTGGCGCTGGGGGAGGACACCATCGACCTCGACCAGCTCAGCGCCGCCCACCACAACCGCCTTGCACTGGTCCTCGGAACCGAAGGTGACGGCCTCACCCAGGCGACCCTCGACCTCGCTGACCACAGCGTGCAAATCCCCATGCGGGCCGGCATCGATTCGCTCAATGTGGCCGCCGCAAGCGCTGTCGCCTTCTGGGAATGCCGCCCGCGCTAGGGGAGCCACACACGCCTGTGGTGCTTTGGCCCCGACGGCGTCGCGTGCGGTAGAGTAGGTAGCTGGTCCTTGGACCAACCAACTTTTTCACCCCCCTGTGCCTGGCCAAATCCAGGCAACTAACGAAGGTAGTTCTGTGAAGTCTGATATCCACCCCAAGTACTCAACGGTTGTCTTCCGCGACCTCGCGTCCGAGAAGTCATTCCTGACCCGGTCCACCGTGACCTCCAAGAAGACCATTGAATGGGAAGACGGCAACACCTACCCACTGGTCGAGGTAGAAATCTCGTCCGAGTCGCACCCTTTCTACACCGGCAAGCAGCGGATCATGGACTCCGCAGGCCGCGTGGAGCGCTTCAACGCCCGCTTCAAGGGCTTCGGCAAGAAGTAATTGCCACCAGCAGACTAGTCTGCCGGATGGGTCCGGACCGCTTCGGTGGTCCGGGCCCATTTCTCGTTCATCCCAGTTTTCACTAGCGACAGCCTGTCGTCGAAGGAGCGTCCCGTATGACCAGTCAGCCTCCCTCCGGGCCCCTGCACGGTGAGTACAAGGTGCCGGGCGGCAAGCTGGTCGCCGCGGACTTCGAGATCATTGACGGCGCGCTGACCGGTGTGTCCATCAACGGTGACTTCTTCCTTGAACCCGACGAAGCGCTCGATGACATCAACGCGGCTCTGGAGGGGCTCTCAGCTGGTGCATCGCACGGCGAGCTGGCTGCCGCCGTCGCGCAAGGCCTGGATCCAACAGCGCAGCTGTTTGGTTTCTCGCCCGAGGCGGTGGCTACGGCCGTTCGCCGGGCCCTCGGGCTGGCCACCGGGTGGGCCGACCACGAGTGGGACATCATCGGGCCCACCCCCCTGTCCACCGAGATGCACGTGGCGATGGATGAGGTGCTGACCCGGGATGTGGGTGATGGGCGCCGCAATCCCACGCTGCGGTTCTGGGAGTGGGAATCGCCGTCGGTGGTGATTGGAAGTTTCCAGTCGATGCGCAACGAGGTTGACCCCGACGGCGTGGCGCGGCATGGGGTGACTGTGGTCCGCCGGATCAGCGGCGGCGGGGCCATGTTCATGGAGCACGGCAACGCCATCACCTACTCCCTGTACCTGCCGCAGACGCTGGTGGACTCCCTGAGCTTCGCCGAGTCGTATCCGTTCCTTGACGCCTGGGTGATGGATGCGCTGCGGGCCCTCGGGATTGAGGCCTGGTACCAGCCGCTCAACGACATTGCGACCGACGTCGGAAAGATCGGCGGTGCCGCGCAGAAGCGGCTGAGCAACGGCGGTATGCTGCACCACGTCACCATGTCCTACGACATCGACGCTGACAAGATGCTTCAGGTACTGCGCATCGGCAAGGAAAAGCTGTCCGATAAGGGCACCCGGAGCGCGAAGAAGCGGGTTGACCCGCTCCGCCGTCAGACCGGCCGGTCCCGGGAAGACATCATCAAGGTCATGGTTGATACCTTCCGTGCCAGGTACGGGGCGCGCGATTCGACGTTCACCGACAACGAGCTGGCCCGTGCGCAACGGCTGGTGGAGGAGAAGTTCGGCACCTCCGACTGGCTGTACCGGGTCCTCTAGGCACCCTTCAGCCAGCGTCCCTGACCGGTGGCCAGGACCGCTTTTCCTGCGCCCGCAGGGACCGCAGCAGGTGATCGCGTTCCTCGACGACAATCCGGCGCAGGGCCGACGGCGAGGAAGGGTTCGCAGCGAGCCAGGCATCGGCGGCCAGCACCACCCGGTGCTCCTGCGCCGGGACGCCGGTCGCCAGATCCTGCGACCCGGGGAACAGGCCACGGACAATCCGGCTGGCCATTTCGATGCCCATCGTGTCCCAGACCCGGCCGATTTCGGCGAAGTACGGCTCCATATAGGAGACCCGCAGCTCGCCGGGGCCTTCAGCGAAACCGGCGATCGTCGCCGAGAGTAGCTCGTTCGACAGCCTGGTGCCGAACACTGCCTCCTGCCACGCTTTGTCCTTGATGGCCTGGTCCGGCACCGAGGTGGAGGCCCTGGTGAAACCTGCCTTGCCAGCGGCGGTGCGGTCGCGGTCCAGTTCAGCTTCGAGTTCGGGCCCTGTTGCCTGGTTCTGCGCGGCGAGGGCCTGCCAGAGGAGCCACCGCAGTTCGGCATCCACGGCGAGCCCGGGGACTATCGTCTCCCGGCCATCGAGCAGTCCCCGGAACAGCCTGGAATGGGTGCCGCTATGCAGCCCGAGGGCTGCTGCCGCCCGAGCCCAGACCAGCTGAAGATCCGAGGCAGGTTCGGCAGCATGCAATCCATCGACCACGAAACCGAACAGCTGCTCCCGCAGTTCCGCCCGCTCACCCACGGGTGCGTAGTGTTCCACCGCATAGTGAGCGTTCCGGAGCATCACCTGCAGGGCCCCCACCCCGCTTTCGAGGGGTGCTGCGAGCTGCACCGCCCCCGCATAGTCGGCCGCGGACAGGGCAGCGTCGCGGGTGGTTGACCAGAGTGCGGCCTGGCAGACGGCGCGGGCCAGCGGTTCGTTGAGGTGTCCGACGCTGGCCAGCAGGGTGGCCAGCGACCTGTCGTCGAAGCTGATCTTCGCGTAGGTCAGGTCGTCGTCGTTGATCAGGAGGAGGTCGGGCTGCGGGGTGCCGACCAGCTCCGGGACGTCAGTCACTTCGCCGTCGACCCGTACCTCGACCATCCCGGTCCGCACCAGTGCTCCGCCGCTGAGGCTATACAGTCCCAGCCGCAGCTGGTGCGGGCGAAGTGCCGACTCGCCGGTGACCGGATCGACGGCGTCCTGGCGGATGAGCACCGAGCGGTAGGCGCCGTCGTCGTCGACCTCCACCTCGGCACCCAACAGCGGGACACCGGAGGTCTGGAGCCATTGCCTGGCCCAGCCGGTCATGTCCTGGCCGGTCGCGTCAGTCAGCTCCGCGAGGAGGTCGGACAACCTGGTGTTGCCGAAGGCATGGGTTCTGAAATAGGCGCGGGCCGCGGCGAAGAACGCCTCGCTGCCGGCGTAGGCCACCAACTGTTTGAGGACGGACGCCCCTTTGGCGTAGGTGATGCCGTCGAAGTTCTGTTTGGCGGCTTCGAGATCGACGATGTCAGCGGTGATGGGATGGGTGGAGGGCAGCTGGTCCTGCAGATAGGCCCAGGCTTTCCGCCGGTTGGCGAAGCTCACCCAGGAGGTGGCCGAACCGGTGGCTTCGGCGACGGCCAGCGCACCCATGTAGTCGGCGAAGGACTCCTTCAGCCAGAGGTCGTCCCACCAGAACATCGTGACGAGATCGCCGAACCACATGTGGGCCATCTCGTGGAGGATGGTGTTGGCGCGGGCTTCGTACTGGTCATGGGTGGCTTTGGACCGGAATATGTAGGCTTCGGTGAAGGTCACCAACCCGGGGTTTTCCATGGCGCCGAGATTGTATTCGGGGACGAAGGCCTGCTCATACTTGCCGAACGGGTACGGATAGTCGAACCGTGAATGGAAGTAGTCGAGGCCGCGTTTGGTGACGTCGAAGATGGTGTCCGTGTCGAACGAGTCCGCCAGGGACGCCCTGCAATACAGTCCCAGCGGAACCTCGAGGAGCGAGCCATCCGACATGGTGCCGGTCCAATGGTCGGCCGCAGTGAAATACGGGCCAGCGAGGATGGCGGTGATGTACGTGGAGATCCGCTCGGTCGGTGCGAAGTGCCACACTGCGACGCCGTCCCCGCCGCCGTGCGCGCCGCCGTCCAGTGCGGTTTCCAGTGCGGTTTCCCGAGCGGTTTCCGCGGCGGTTTCCGCCCCGTTGGAGGCCACCGTCCACCCGGCCGGCGCGCTCACCGTGAAGGTGAACGCCGCTTTAAGGTCGGGCTGCTCAAAGTTGGCGAACACCCGGCGGGCATCGGCAGGCTCGTACTGGGTGTAAAGGTAGGTCTCGCCGTCAGCAGGATCCGTGAACCGGTGCATGCCCTCGCCGCTCCGGCTGTAGAGAGCTGTACCCGTGACGGTGACGGTGTTGTTCGCAGCGAGCCCCGGAAGGGTGATCCGCGCCCCGTCGACGACGAGGGCGGGGTCCAGGTCCCTCCCGTTCAGCGTGACCGAGTGGACTGTCCCGGCGATGAAGTCCAGGAAGGTTTCGCTTCCCGGCTCGGCGCAGCTGAACGTCACCGTGGAGCGGGACAGGAACCCTGTGACGTTGGGGTCTGCGGCGGCGCCGAGGTCTAGGTGTACCTCGTAGCTGTCGACGCTCAGGAGGGTGGACCTGTGGGCTGCTTCATCGCGGCGGAGATTTTCGTTCATCACCCGGTCATTCAATCACGGCTGACCGATTGTGCCCCGGCCCGTGAAGGAGTTCAGTCGATGAAGAGTGCTGTGAAGGGAGCTACCGGGACAACGCCGTCGGCCCGTGCCGCCAGCCCGCGGTCCACGGTGATCAGGGCGTCCGCCTGCAGACGCGCGACGGCCAGGTACTCGGCGTCGCCAATCGACTCCCAGCCCTGATCGCGGGCGATGGTCCAGGCAGTCCGTCGTGACACGCGGTCTCCCAGCAACCGCATTTTCAGCTCGGTCATCCGATCGTGCCGGCGCAGCGCCTCGGCATCGGTGAGGGCACCGGCCCGGACCGCAGCAAACAGGAGAGCGAGGGCTTGGAAACGGACGCTGCTCGGTGCCACCAACTGGTGGTCCGGGTTCAGCTGCCGGTCCTCGGTTGCCAGAGCCAGCAGGGTGGGTGCGTCGATCACATAGCGCGTCATGGCGGCACTCTACGCCCTGCACCGGACGAGCGGCAGCCTGGGCGCCCGGCGCGAGTGACCCACTGCACAATATGTAATAGAAGAAATCCGTGGCAATGTTGAACCCATGTCCGACCTCTTCGAAGATTATGCAGCAGCAGCCAGCCGAACCCCCGCCTTCGACGAAATGTTTGCTCCCGGCCAGCTGGCCCGCAGCGAATACAGTCAGGTGGCCGCAGCCCTGAGCGAACTGAACCTCGCCGATGTCACTGCCCGCGCCGATTCCATGGCCCGCACGTTCCTCGACCGCGGCGTCACCTTTGATTATGCGGGGGAGGAGCGCCCCTTCCCGTTGGACATCGTGCCGCGCGTCATCTCCGGCACCGACTGGCAGGTCCTCGAGCAGGGCGTCAGCCAGCGCGTCCGGGCGCTTGAAGCCTTCCTGAACGACGTCTACGACAAGATGTCGGTGGTGGCCGACGGCGTGATTCCCCGCCGTCTCATCACCTCCAGTGCCCACTTCCACCGGCAGGTGTCGGGCTTCGACCCCGCGGGCGGGGTGCGGGTCCACATCTCCGGGATCGACGTCGTTCGCGACCAGGAGGGCACGTTCCGGGTCCTCGAAGATAACGTGCGTGTCCCCAGCGGCGTGAGCTACGTGCTGGAAAACCGGCGAGCCATGGCCAAGGGCCTGCCGGAGGCCTTCGGGCAGCAGCACATCCGGCCGGTGGAGGAGTACCCGCGGCGTCTCCTCGCAGCGCTCCGCAAGACGGCGCCGTCGTCGGCCGAAGACCCAACCGTAGTGGTCCTGACCCCGGGAGTGTTCAACTCGGCCTACTTCGAGCACACCCTGCTCGCAGGCCTGATGGGCGTCGAATTGGTGGAGGGCCGCGACCTGATCTGCCGTGGCAACCGCGTCTACATGCGCACCACCGCAGGTGAACAGCGCGTCGACGTGATCTACAAGCGGATCGACGACGAATTCCTCGACCCCCTGCACTTCCGCTCCGACTCAATGCTCGGGTGTCCCGGACTGGTGAACGCGGCCCGTGCCGGCACGGTGACCATCGCCAACGCGCTGGGCAACGGCGTGGCCGACGACAAACTGGTGTACACCTACGTCCCCGACCTGATCCGGTACTACCTGTCCGAGGAACCGATCATCGCCAACGTTGATACCTACCGGCTGGAGGATCCTGCGGCCCGCGAAGAGGTCCTGGACCGTCTTGACGAACTGGTGGTGAAGCCGGTGGACGGCTCCGGCGGCAAGGGCCTGGTCATTGGCCCTGACGCGTCCAAGGACGAACTGGACGCATTGCGCGAGCGGATCATCAGTGATCCCCGCGGCTGGATTGCGCAGCCGGTCCTGCAACTCTCGACAGTTCCCACCATGTCCGGCGGGCAGTTCAGCCCCCGACACGTTGACCTGCGCCCGTTCGCCGTGAACGACGGCGACGACGTCTGGGTGCTCCCCGGCGGTCTGACCCGGGTGGCCATGAAAGAAGGGTCCCTGATTGTGAACTCCAGCCAGGGCGGGGGGTCGAAAGACACCTGGGTGGTCGATGAACAGAACCAGGCGCCGGTGCGGCCGGTGGTCGACACGGTTCGCCGGCCGGTCCAGGAGCGCGTCTGGCCGATCGAGTCCGGCTGGCAGGACCGGCAACCCGAGCAGCAACAGCAACAACTGGGGTCCGCCGACCGCCTGAACCTTGGAGAGGACACACTCAATGCTTAGCCGGATCGCTGAATCGCTGTTCTGGATCGGCCGCTACGTTGAGCGTGCTGATGGGACCGCCCGTATTCTCGACGTCCACCTGGAGCGGCTGAACCAGATGCCGAAGAGCGAACAGCAGGACGTGTCCCGTCAGTTGCTCGGGGTCATGGGCAGCCGGGCCGAGGGCGACGAGCTTGAATTGTCTGATCTATTGCAGTCCCTGGCCTACGACAGGACCAGCACCACCTCGATCGCTGGCGCCCTGGGCGCGGCACGCGAGAATGCGCGACGGGCGCGGGAGACCGTGTCCGGCAGCGTCTGGGAGAGCCTCAATACGACGTGGTACGGCCTCACCCAACACCGCAAGGATGTGGTGGGCACCTACCGGTTCTGCCACTGGGTGGTTGAGCGCACAGCCATGATCCGTGGATTGTCGGATACCACGATGAGCCACGACGAAAGCTGGCAGTTCCTGGTGCTGGGCCGGAGCCTCGAGCGGGCCGATATGACCGCCCGCATGCTGTCCACCCACGATGTGCACGCGGCAGGCATGTCCTGGGTCAATATGCTGCGCTGCGCTGGCGCGTATGAGTCATTCCTGCGCACCCGCCGGGCATCCTTCGGCGACCAGCAGGCGGCGGAGTTTCTGCTGCTGGACCGGTTGTTCCCGCGGTCGATCGTGTATGCGCTGAGTGACGCAGAGAAGTGCCTGACCAACCTCAACCCTGCCTACCGGCGGGTCGGGTTCATCAACGATGCGAGCCGCATTGTGGGGCAGGCGAGGACGTTCCTGGAGTTCCACCAGACGGACGATCTGATGTCGGAACTGCCCGAGCACATGGAACGCGTGCAGAAGGCCTGTGCGCAAGCGTCCGACGCGATCTCACGCACCTACTTTTCCCAGGCCGATGAACTTGCCTGGGTGGGAGAACTCTCATGACCCGCTTGCTGATAACCCACCGCACCGGCTACAACTACGTGCGCAAGGTGACACTCTCCTACAACGAAGCACGCATGACCCCGCTGACCGATCCCCAGCAGGTGGTGCTGGAATCGATGCTGAAGGTGTCGCCGTCCAGCGCTGCCGTCTCGACGTACCGCGACTACTGGGGAACCCGGGTCACGGCTTTCGACATGCAGAGCGCCCACGAGGCACTCGAGGTCACAGCCGTCACGACCGTCGAGGTCAGCCGGATGGAACGGGTTCCGGCAGAGGGCGAGGTGGTGACCTGGGAGCATCTCGGGTCCGACGACGTCATCAACGAGTACGGGGACTGGCTCCCGCAGACCGGCTTGACCGAGCCCGACCCGGAGGTTGCCGCGAACGCGCTGCAGCTTGCGACGGATCGTAATCCCCATCAGGCAGCGCATGCGATCTTTGAGTGGATCAAAGGGGAGATGTCCTATGTGCAGGGTGTTACCGGAGTGCAGACCAACGCGCGGGACGCCTGGGACACGCGTAAGGGGGTCTGCCAGGACCTCGCACACCTCGCCATCGGCGCATTCCGTAGCATCGGCATCCCTGCCCGCTACATCTCCGGGTACCTGCATCCCCGCAGTAGCGCCGGGATCGGGGAGACTGTCGCCGGGCAGTCTCATGCCTGGGTTGAGTGGTGGGACGGCGAATGGCGCGGCTGGGATCCCACTAACAGCGGGCCGGTCAGCGACTTCCACGTGTCGGTGGCGCGGGGGCGCGATTACCGGGACGTCTCTCCGTTGAAAGGGATACTCTCCGGCGGCGGCGGATCGACGCTGAACGTGAAAGTGGAGATCACCCGCGTCGCCTAGGAGTAGTGACCGCTGCCCGACCGCATCATCCCGTGTTCGCTGTAGGCGTAATCTGGCGGCGGCTGCGTTCTGTCCTTCTGACCTAAAAATGTCAGAGGCGGGTGATGGTATTGAGGTATGAAGCAGAAGGTCCGCACTGGAACTCATCGGTTTGCAGGCAACAGCCCGGCCACCGAGGTGGAGGTGGCCGGCCCGGCGTCACTGGTGGGGATGCTGACCCCGCAAGAGTCCCTGGCACCCGAGGCTGGCGACGCGCCTGATACGGCTGAGTTGTTGGTGGCGGTGGGTCGGCTGGGGTCGTGGGTTGCTGCCCGGGAAGCCGAGTTGGTTGCTGCGCTCCATGATGAGGTGCAGGCCGCGGCCGCCGCGCTGGCTGCGTCCCGGCCGGGATCGGGGCAGGTCGGTAGCGGACTTGGCTTCACTCTCTCGGCTGAGGAACTGGCTCCTTTGCTCAATATTTCCGGGCGGGCAGCGCACCGGTTGCTGGGACAAAGCCTGACCCTGGTCCTGGACCTACCGAAGACCCTGCACTGCCTGGGTTGGGGGATGATCTCGGTCCGGCAAGCCCAGCTGATCGCCGATGAAGCCCTCTTCGTCCCGGCGGAGGTGTTACCCGGGTTCGAGGATCAGGTCCTGGCACGCGGCGCGCATCTGACCCCGCCACGGTTGAAAACCATCTGTCACCGGGTCCGGGAGAAAATTCATCCCGAATCTGTTGCCACCCGCAAGGCCGCCGCGGTCAAGGACCGGCACGTGGAAGTGAGCCCAGCCCAGGACGGGATGGCCTGGTTGTCCGCGTATCTGCCCGCCGAGCAGGCCTGTGGCATCGAACACCGGCTGAGCTTCACCGCCCGGGCCCTGCAGAACCCGTCCGAATCCCGGACCCTCACCCAACTCAAGGCCGACGTGTTCAGCGACCTCCTCACCCACCACTGCCCACCCATCGACAGCACCGACAACACAGACCCGGAAGCCGGGACCGCCGGGCCTACCGGTGCTGCTGGTGCTGCTGGTGCTGCTGGTGCCGCCGGTGCTGGGGATGCCGGTGCCACTGGGGCTACTGGTGCGACTGGTGCTAGTGCTGGTGGGGGTGGGTTGGTTGATTTGGCGTCGGTGAAGGGGGTGCAGCCGGTGGTGTTCGTGACCGTTCCGGTGTTGACTCTGCTCGGCGGTGATGGTCCGGGCGAACTCGATGGTTACGGGCCGATCGACCCGGACACGGCCCGTCGACTTGCCGCCCACGCACCAGGTTTCATCAGGATCCTCACCCACCCCGAGACCGGGACCGTCCTGAGCGTCGGACGCGACCGCTACAAAGTCCCGCGAAGCCTACGGACCACAATCCTGGTCAGGGATAAAACCTGCCGCCATCCCGGCTGTAACCAGCCCGCACCGGTCTGCGACATCGACCACACCATCCCCTGGCATCAGGGCGGGACCACCAGCTACGACAACCTCGCAGCGCTCTGTAAACGTCACCACATGCTCAAAACCGAAGGCTACTGGCGCTACGAACAACCCGAACCGGGCACCATCACCGCGACCTCACTGACCGGCAAAAGCTACACCACCCTGCCTCAACCACCACCCTTCTAACCAGCAGGGAGATGCCGGGGCCGCCCTCCTAGGTCGGGAGAACTACCTGCCCCTTGCTGAGAATGGTTAGCCCGGACTCCGTCACTGTATATCCGCGGCTGAGGTCCATCTCCCGGTCCACGCCAATCCTTGCCCCGGCCGGCACTCTCACGTTCTTATCGATGATCGCCCGCCGCACAATAGCTCCAGGTCCAATAGAAACCTTGTCCATCAGCACCGAACCCGACACTGTAGCCCCCTCGTCGACGAACACGTCGGTTGCCAGAATGGATCCCTGCACCTCCCCACCGGAGACCACCGCGCCGTTGGAGACGATCGAGTCGTGCGCTACACCGGAGCCGCCCGACGCACTTCGAACAAATTTGGCCGGGGGAGAGACACTCTGCCGCGTATAGATCGGCCACTCCAGGTTGTACAGGTTGAACAGGGGAAGGGGGGAGATCAGATCCATGTTGGCGTCGTAATACGAGTCGAGTGTTCCGACGTCACGCCAGTACTGGCGATCCCTGTCCATTGACCCGGCAATGTCATTGGAGGTGAAGTCATAAACCGCTGCGTCGCCGCGCTCAACGAAGTAGGGAATGATGTCCCCGCCCATGTCGTGCTTGGTGTTCAGCCGTGCCGCGTCCTCTTCAAGGGCAGCAACCAGCGCGTCAGCAGTAAACACGTAGTTGCCCATCGACGCGAGGAAGCTATTCGGATCATCGGGAAGCCCGGGAGTGCTCTCCGGCTTCTCGACAAACCCCGTAATCTTGCCGGATCCATCGGTTTGGATGACGCCGAACTGGTCGACCAGGTTCATGGGCTGCCGCACCGCGGCAACACTGGCTGACGCACCGCTGGCAATGTGGGCAGTCACCATCTGCTCAAAGTCCATCCGGTAGACGTGGTCGGCGCCGATCACCACCACAATGTCGGGATTGGCGTCGTGGATCAGGTTCAACGACTGGTAAATGGCGTTGGCGCTGCCCAGGAACCAGCTCTTCCCCCGCCGCTGCTGCGCCGGAACCGACGCCACATACTGCTGCAGCTGGGTCGACATGCGCCAGGTCTCGGAAATGTGCCGATCCAGGCTGTGGGACTTGTACTGGGTGAGCACCACAATTTCCAGGTACCCCGAATTGACGAGGTTCGACAAGGCAAAATCAATCAACCGGTAAATGCCGCCAAACGGCACCGCAGGCTTCGCGCGATCGGCCGTAAGCGGCATGAGTCGCTTTCCCTCGCCCCCGGCCAGGACAATCGCCAGTACCTTTTTCAATGCCACGAGTGGCCCCCTGCCCTGCTGTTGCTCTTCATTGAGTTGTTACCTCTTGACTGACCCACACTAGATGAGAAGGCCGTCCTGCACTACGTTTGGAAACGTGCGTATAGATATTGTGACGAAAGAGTTCCCACCCGAGATCTACGGTGGCGCGGGAGTGCACGTCGCCGAGCTGAGCCGTGTGCTGGCCAGCCAGGTCGATTTGAGGGTTCACTGCTTCGGCGCGGAGCGGGATCCCGAGTACCACGGGGCAACCGTGAGCACCTACCGGCCGCCCGTCGAGCTGACCGGGTCGAACGCCGCGGTCCAGACCTTCGGCACCGATCTGGCGATGCTCGACGGCATCGCCGGCGCGGATGTGGTGCACTCACACACCTGGTACGCGAACATGGCCGGGCATCTCGCGTCCCTCCTGCACGGGGTGCCGCATGTCCTCAGCGCCCACAGCCTTGAGCCGTTGAGGCCGTGGAAAGCCGAGCAGCTCGGTGGCGGATACGCGCTGTCCTCCTGGGCCGAACGGACGTCCTACGAGGCGGCCGCAGCGGTCATCGCCGTCTCGCACGGGATGCGCGCGGACATTCTGCGCAGCTACCCCCACGTTGACCCCGACAAAGTGAAGGTGGTGCACAACGGCATCGATGTGAGCCTCTGGGGACGGGACGAAGACCACGACGCCGTCAGGAAGCTTGGCATCGACCCGGACCGCCCCAGCGTGGTGTTCGTGGGACGAAACACGCGTCAGAAAGGCGTTCCCTACCTGCTGCGTGCCGCTGCGCTGCTGGAGCCCGGCGTGCAGCTGGTGCTGTGCCTCGGAGCTGCTGACACACCCGAACTGGCCGCCGAAACCGCTGAGCTGATCGCCGAGCTGGAGGCCAGGCGCGGATCGGTGGTGCTGATTGAAAGGATGCTTCCCCGCAACGAACTCATCCAGGTCCTCAGCACCGCAACGGTGTTCGCCTGCCCCTCCATCTACGAGCCGCTGGGCATCGTGAACCTGGAGGCGATGGCCTGTGGGGCGGCGGTGGTGGCCAGCGCTACCGGGGGTATCCCCGAGGTGGTCGACGACGGCGTGACCGGCACCCTGGTTCCGCTGGAACAGGTCACCGACGGGACCGGCATTCCACTGGACCCTGAACGGTTCGTCAGGGACTTCGCCGCCGCCGTCAACGCCCTCGTAGCGGACCCGGACCGGGCACGGAGGATGGGCGAGGCCGGGCGCCGTCGGGCCGAAGAACACTTTTCCTGGGACTCAATCGCTGAATCGACACTCGCGGTCTACCGCTCGGTAATCGATCAGGCCTGAGAACGCGGCGCATCAGTTCATCTACAGACAACAACCACGGAGGACCAATCAGTGACCGAACACCCCAGCCCAGCTTCGCCTGACTCACCCGACTCGCCGGATTCACCCGACTCAGCCGCTTCGGCGCCTTCAGCGGATGAGGCGAATGTTCCTGAGCTGAACGAAACCGAGGTCGACGAGGCAGTGATGGACGAGTCGGCCGAAAACCCCGCCCTCGACGTCGGGCGGGTCGTCACCCCCGTCGATGAAGAGAACGAGGAGGACGACCCGCGCCAGGGCTAACCCCTAGCGGGCGGCCTTGGCTTTGCGGGCCAGGACGGTCTTTTCATCAATCGGGAAGGTACCGCTCGCCCTCTGCTGCCGTGCGTAAGCCATTGCCTCGTCCTGGCGGTCCTTTTCGGCTCCTGTAGCGATAGCCGCCCGAAGATGTTCAGGGCCGTAACCAAACGAGTCGACCAGGTCCACGGCATGCGGCCGGATCTTGACGAGGAGACGGTTGATGTAGGGGGAGAGAGTCCTTGCCCGCTGGGCGGAGAGCCGCCCATGCATGAGGTACCAGGCGAGGTTGCGCTCGATCAGGCACAGCCCAAACAGGTCACGCACCCAGGTAAGTACCTGTCTGGTCCCCGGATCGTCCACGCGGTGGAGCGCTGCGGTGAAGGCTTCCCACTGCAACAGTTCCGCATGGGCCGTAGCCGTCTCAATCAGCTCATGCTGATGCTCGTTGAACTTTTTCGCCGCCGCCTCCTGCGACAGTTTCCTGACGCCGCGCAGCTCACCGGCCAGGTCGGCGACCATCGCTTCGACCCGGTCGGATAGCAGCTCGTGCTGGGTGTGTTCGTCGCGGAGGGCGATCGCCGACTTACGTTCGGAGCCGCCGTCGACGACGGTCTGCACCACCCGGCGCAACCCGGAACGGTGCAGCGTCTTCTCGGCCCGCTGGGTGACCACATAGCGGGCCAGGACCCCGAAGTCGACGCCACTGAATTCCTTCGCATAGTCCGCGAGGAGCCGTTTGGCCACCAGCTGCAGCAGGACGTTGTTGTCCCCCTCGAAGGTTGCGTAGACATCCATGTCCGCGCGGAGGGACGTAAACCGGTTCTCGGTCAGGAATCCCGCTCCGCCGCACGCTTCCCTGCACTCCTGCAGCGTGTCGAGCGCATGCCAGGTCGACAGGGGCTTCAGCGCGGCGGCAAGCGTTTCAAGATCCTGCCGGTCCTCATCCGTATCATGTGCACCGGAGAACACATCGTCAAACTTTGCCAGCAACTCCTCGTGGGCAAATGACGCCGCATAGGTGGCGGCGATCCGGGGGAGGAGCCTGCGCTGGTGCTGCTGGTAGTCGAGCAGCACCTCTTCCTTGAGATCCGATCCCGCGTTGAACTGCCGACGCTCCACCGAGTACTGCACCGCGGTCTTCAGGGCGAGCTTGGTGACGGCAACCGCCGCTCCGTCAAGGGAGACGCGGCCCTGCACCAGGGTGCCGAGCATGGTGAAGAAGCGGCGGCCGGGTGAGGCAATCGGTGAGGTATAGACGCCGTCGCCGTCGACGTCGCCGTAACGGTTGAGCAGGTTGGTGCGGGGAATCCGCACCTTGGTGAAGTGAAGCCGCCCGTTGTCGATCCCGTTGAGCCCACCCTTCAGCCCGTCGTCTTCTCCGCCAATGCCGGGCAGGAAGGCGCCATCAGCGTCGCGCAGCTCAATGTAGAAGGCGTGCACCCCATGGTTGACCCCGCCGGTGATGAGCTGGGCGAACAACACCGCGGCCCGGCCGTCGATGGCGGCGTTGCCGATGTAGTCCTTCCACGCTGCACGGAAGGGCGTGTGGATCTCGAACTCATCGGTATCCGGCTGGTACACGGCGGTGGTGGCAATGCTCGCGACGTCGGATCCGTGGCCCGTCTCGGTCATCGCGAAGCATCCCGGAATGTCCATGTTCATGATGCCGGGAATCCAGGCGCGGTGATGCTCCTCCGTGCCCAGGTGAAGCACAGCGCTGCCGAAGAGGCCCCACTGCACCCCCGCTTTGATCTGCAGCGACGGATCGGCGACCACCAATTCCTCGAAACCGGCGATGTTGGCTCCGTGGTCGTCGTTCCCGCCGAACTCCGCCGGGAAGGCGCGGTGCACCGCCTTGTTCTCGACCAGATAATGCAGTTGATCGAAACACCGGTTCCGGTGCTCGGCGTTGGACTGGCCTTCGATCCGGTGCACCTCGGGGCGACCCGCCAACTCGCGGGCAACCCGGCGGGTTGCAGCCCACCGGCCCAGCAGGAGTTCGCCCAGAGCCTCGACGTCGACGACGGCGCGGTCGTCGTCAGTGATGGCTGCGGTTGCCGGGACCTTAAGTTCGGATCGCGTGACGGTCTGTGTCATGGGGTGTCCTCCAGAGCGGATGGGGTGCTGTCGGGTGATGGAACGTGGTTGGCGATACCCTCGAAAAGCCAGGTGGTGAGCTGTTCGCTGAGCTGGGCTTCGGTGGGCTTGGTGGGACCTTCCGGAGTGGCGAGCCAGAGTTCTCCGGCCGCGCGGACCATGCCGATGGCCGCCTGCGGCCAGAGCGTGAGAACCGGGCCGCAGAGTTCCAAGGCCCGCGGGTCGGCGGCAAGGAAGGACTTCATGGGACTGGCGAGCATGGCGGTGACCGCCTCGAAGAAGTGGCTGAGCAGCTCCGACGTCTGGGGGTCGGCAGGGTTGGTCAGGGCATCCGCGGCACCCAGCCGGGTGACGAACGCGTAGACGTTGGGCGAGGTTTGAGCCATCTGCAGGTACGCAGTGACCATGGCGTGGAGGCCCTCGCGCGGGGAGGCTGCCTGCCGGGCTGCGGCCAGGACCTTGTCCTGCATCTGGGCAATGACCACTTCGCCCATGGCCTGCTGCAGCCCCGCCTTGTCACCGAAATAGCGGTAGTACACCGACTTGGAGGTGCCCGCTGCCGCAGCAATATCCTCCATCGATGCTCCGTAGCCGAGCGCATGGACTGCGCCACGCGCCGTTTTCACCAGCGCACGCCGCCGCTTGTCGCGGTGCGCCTGCCACCGGCTGGAGCGACCATCACCGACCGCGGCGGTCACCGGTACTCGTCTGGGCACTGTGGCCTGCTTGTTCACGATACTCAGCGTATCAGGTACGCTGAGTATCGATAACTCACCGTTTCGTGAAGGAGAATCACAGCATGGTCGACCAGGCAACAGGCCAGCGCAGCGCGCAGCCCCTCACATCAGTCCGCAACGCAGTGGTGATCGGTGGGAACCGGATCCCGTTCGCGCGGTCCGGCGGCGCCTACGCCTACTCGTCCAACAAGGACATGCTGACAGCAGCCCTGGACGGTCTGGTGGCCCGTTTTGGTCTCCAGGGGGAGCGGATCGGAGAGGTTGCTGCCGGCGCAGTGCTGAAGCACTCCCGCGACTTCAACCTGACCCGCGAAGCGGTGCTCGGCTCGGCGCTGGCCGCCGACACCCCCGCCTATGATGTGCAGCAGGCCTGCGCCACCGGCCTGGAGACTGTGATCGGCCTGGCCAACAAGATCAAACTGGGCCAGATCGAATCGGGGATTGCCGGCGGTGTGGATTCGGCTTCCGACGCTCCCATCGCCGTCAGCGAGGGCTTGCGCCGGGTCCTGCTTGACCTCTCACGGGCCAAGACCGTCCCGCAAAAGCTCTCGATCCTCGGTCGCCTCCGCCCCAAGGATCTGGCCCCCAACGCTCCGACCACGGGCGAGCCCCGCACCGGCCTGTCCATGGGCGAGCACCAAGCCATCACCACCGCACACTGGGAGATCACCCGCGAAGCGCAGGATCAGCTGGCACTGAACAGCCACCACAACCTTGCCGCAGCGTATGAGCGCGGGTTCTTTTCCGACCTGGTCACGCCCTACCGCGGAGTCACCCGGGACGCCAACGTCCGGGCCGATACCTCACTGGAGAAACTCGGCAAGCTGAAGCCCGTCTTCGGGAAGGGGCTGTCCGCCGCGGCGACCATGACCGCCGGCAACTCAACCCCGCTGACCGACGGCGCCGCCACCGTGCTGCTTGGTTCCGAAGACTATGCCCGCCGGAACAATCTGCCCATGCTCGCCAATGTGGTGGACGCCGAGGCAGCGGCCGTCGACTTCGTCCACGGAGCCGAAGGCCTCCTGATGGCACCGGTCTACGCCATGCCCCGGATGCTACAGCGCAACGGGCTCACCTTTGACGACTTCGACTTCTTCGAGATCCACGAAGCCTTCGCGGGTACCGTCCTCAGTTCACTGGCTGCCTGGGAGAACGAGGACTTCTGCCGGAACACGCTCGGTCTCGACGGCGCCCTCGGCACCATTGACCGCAACAAACTGAACGTCAACGGCTCATCCCTCGCCGCGGGCCACCCGTTCGCGGCCACCGGCGGCAGGATCGTCGCGTCGCTGGCCAAGACCCTCGCCGAGAAGGGTTCCGGCAGGGGACTCATTTCCGTCTGCGCCGCCGGTGGCATGGGCGTCGTCGCTATCCTGGAGGCACGCGAACAGTGACTGACAACTACCTGACCCTGGTCAACTCCGGTCCCGCCGGAACGCTCGCCAAGAAGCTGGGGCTGCCACGGCCTGCGGTCCTGCGCCGCCACAAACAGGGTGCGCCGCTCGTTCCAGGTCCACTGCTGGTCCTCGGCACCGGCGCTGGAGCGGACACCCTCGCCACCCGGTTGCTGGACTGGAATCAGGACGTCCGCCGTCACGCCCGGCCGGGTGAGAAACTCGGCGCGATCGTTGTCGTGCTGGACGCCGTCGCTGATCCCAGCGACCTCGCCGCACCCGTCCTGGAACTCGGTCAGGCGCTGCGGCAGCTGGCCCGCGGTGGCCGGATAGTCACCGTTTCCCGCCCTGCGCTGGAATCCACCGACCCCGCTGAAGCGGCGGCGCGTCAGGGCATCGACGGGATGGTCAGGTCAATTGGCCGTGAGCTGCGTGCCGGGGCCACCGCCAATGGGATCCTGCTCCGCGGGGAGGCCCCGGTGGAGTCCGCTAGTGGCGCCCTTCGGTTCCTGCTCTCCGGCAAGAGTGCCTTCGTCAACGGCCAATTCATCACCGCCGGCGAAAGCCCACAGTCCGGCCCACAGGACGAGGAGCGCCCGCTCGCGGGCCAGACCGCCGTCGTCACCGGAGCCGCCCGGGGGATCGGAGCGGAGATCGCTGCGGTCCTGAGCCGCGACGGCGCCCATGTGGTCGTGGTTGACGTTCCGGCGGCGGGAGAGCAACTCGCCGCAGTGGCAAACCGGGTGGGGGGCACCGCCCTGCAACTCGACATCACCGCCGAGGACGCGGCAAGCCGTATTCTTGAGCACGTGCAGCACCGGTATGGATCCCTGGACCTGCTGGTGCACAACGCCGGTATCACGCGCGACAAGCTACTGGCCAACATGGACGCCGCCCGCTGGGAATCGGTCATGGCAGTGAACCTTGCCTCCCAGCTGCGGGTCAACAGGTCACTTCTGGCCTCCGATACCTTCTCGGCGTCGGGCCGCATTGTCTGCCTCGCCTCCACCAGCGGCATTGCGGGGAACCGGGGCCAATCCAACTATGCGGCGTCCAAGGCAGGGGTCATCGGCATGGTCAGGAGTACCGGCGCGGCCCTCGAAGGCTCCGGGCGGACCATCAACGCAGTCGCCCCCGGGTTCATCGAAACGGAGATGACCGCGCGGATGCCGTTCGCCACCCGTGAGGTGGCCCGGCGGTTTAGTAGCCTGCAGCAGGGTGGCCAGCCGATCGACGTCGCCGAAACCATTGCGTTCCTCGCGTCGCCCGCCGCGGCTGGCATCAACGGGGAGGTGCTTCGCGTCTGCGGGCAGTCCCTGGTGGGCGCATGAGTGAGGTGGTCCTGGACGTTGTTCCAGGCCTGCCGTCGCTGTATCGCAGTGCCGTGCTCGGCAGTGTCCCCCTGCCGTGGACCGGTGGGCGGTCTCGCAAAGGCTCCGGCACCCTCGCGCTGCCTGCAGTGCGCCACACTGCCGCCGGACTCCAGCCGTCGGTACCTGAGCTGACCCGCTTCCAGCAGGTGATCGGCGCCCCTGCACACGATCTGCTGCCATCGGGCTTCATCCACACCCTTGCCTTTCCAGTGGCGATGAGCGTCATGGCTCGCCGGGATTTTCCACTCCCGTTGCTCGGCATGATCCACCTGCGGAACGAAGTGCAACACCGGCGGGCGGTCCATTTCAGTGAAACCCTCGACGTCTCTGCCTGGGCAGAGCAGCTGCGACCGCACCACACTGGAACGCAGCTGGACCTTGTCACCGAGGTCACGGTCGGCGGCGAGACCGTCTGGACAGGACGCTCCACCTACCTGGCCAAAGGCACGTCCCTGGCCGCGGACAGTGCTTTACCACCAGAGGGGATTCCCGACTGCGCTCCGCAGGAGAAACGCGGCGTGTTTACGGCACCCCACCTCACCGCCAGATGGGATCTTCCCGGCAGCACCGGCCGCAGCTACGCCGCAGTGTCGGGTGACTACAACCCGATCCACCTCAACGCGCTGGCCGCCAGGGCACTCGGCATGAAACGGGCCATCGCCCATGGCATGTACCTCGCCTCACGCATGGTGCAAGAGAGCAAACCCGCGGGGATCGAGTCCTTCGCGTGGAGCATCGACTTCCGGTCTCCAGTGCTGCTGCCCTCCCGCGTGGCCGTCGCCATCGAGCCCCAGCACGAGGCTGGGTCCTGGCGCGAGGCCAGGATCACCGCCTGGAATGCGCAGCGAGGCCGCGAACACTTCACCGGCACGCTCACCCGACTGCCCGAGGTTCAAGCCTAAACTAGGACGATGAGCCAGAATATATCCCTGTTGACCCGTGCCTGCGCCCTTGATGCCGAGGATCCGCTGGCCGGATACCGGTCACGGTTTGAGGGCCACGACGACCCTGACATCGTCGCCTACCTGGACGGAAATTCCCTGGGCCGGCCCCTCACCGACACCCTTGGGCGCCTTGAGTCCTTTGTGCGGGAGCAGTGGGCCGGCAGGCTGATCCGGGGGTGGGACGAGGGCTGGCTTGAGCTGCCGGAGCAGGTGGGCGACCTGATTGGACGGGTAGCGCTCGGCGCGGCCGCAGGTCAGTGCACGGTCGCTGATTCGACGAGCGTGCTGCTGTACAAACTTGCCCGCGCTGCAGTGGCCACCCGTCCGGGCCGTACCGAAATTGTGGTCGACCGGGACAATTTCCCCACCGATCGTTTCATCATGGAGGGTATCGCCACTGAGCGTGGGCTGCAGCTGCGCTGGGTTGACCTGCAGTACGACGGCGGTGCCACTGCCGCCGACGTCGCCGCCGTCGTTGGCCCGCAGACCGCTCTTGTGGTTCTGAGCCACGTGGCGTACCGGTCGGGGCACCTTGCCGACGTCCCGGCGATTACCGAGGTGGTGCACGACGCCGGCGCGCTGGTCCTGTGGGACCTGAGCCACTCGGTGGGGTCGGTGCCCGCCCAGCTCGACGCCTGGAACGTCGACTACGCGACTGGCTGCAGTTACAAGTACCTCAACGGCGGCCCGGGCGCTCCCGCCTGGGCCTATGTAGCGCAGCGCCATCTCAAGGATTTCCAGCAGCCCATCCAGGGGTGGCTGGGGAGCGCCGATCCATTTGGGATGGGGGCGGATTTCGAGCCGGCCGCCGGCATCCGGCGGATCGTCTCGGGTACCCCGCCGATCATGGGAATGCTGGCGATGCAGGACATGCTGGGCCTGATCGGCGAGGTGGGCATGCCAGCCATCCGGGCGAAGTCCATCGCGTTGACATCCTTCGCCATCGACGCGGTAGAGGAACTGATGGCGGGTTCCGGCGTCGTGATCGCGTCGCCGCGCGACCCACACCAGCGCGGCAGCCACCTCACGATCGACCATCCCGCGTTCCGCGACCTGGTCCCGGAGCTGTGGGCGAAGGGGGTCATCCCCGACTACCGCAATCCGGCGGGCATCCGGTTGGGACTTTCGCCTCTGTCGACGTCCTTCGAGGAAACCTACCGTGGCATCGAGCGGATCGCTGAGAGCCTGCCCCTTCCCTGATCATCCGCCCCTCCGGAGGGGGCGGATGATCAGTTGGGGCGTGCCTGTCGCTGGAGAGCAGGCACATCGGTGAACGGGTCAGGCACCCCCGGCGAACGCGGCTCACAGCGCCAGAAGGTTCTGATGGACGCGAGTCCACCCGTCTTCAATCAGCGCCGAGGCGTTGAACGTGTCCGGAACCAGCATCAGTTCCGCGCCTGGAACGCCCATCCCGAGCTCCGCCGACACGCCAGCACTGCAGCTTGAGGCGGCATGGTCCGGGGAGCCTTCCAGCACCGCGATGAGACAGAGCATCGGTCCGAAGGGAGTTGTCTCGGGCCGACCAGGTGCATAGGCCGCGTAAAAGGTGTAGCCGCTGAATTCGCCGAGAAGGCGCGTCGATCCCGGGTCTAGGTCAGCGATCGCCGCACTATCGCCGGGCGGGATCTTGTCGGCAGTCGCCTGCTCAACCCCGAACACCGAATAGGCAGGGTCGATCGTACTGGAGCACCCGACAAGGAGTGCCAGGACGAGGACCCAGAAAAAGTAAGTGGCGGAGCGGCGCATCACATTCCCCCGTGGATGAAATACCCGCCCCGGTAGGCCGGTGGAAGCAGGCTACCACCGGACATTCACTGCTGCTACAGAAATTCGGAAGAGGCCGGGACTAGCCTTCGCATTCGGCGCAGTACTTGGCGCCGTTCTTCTCGCGGGCAAGCTGGGTGCGGTGCTTCACGAGGAAGCAGGACATGCAGGTGAATTCGTCTTCCCGTTCCGGAATGACGGAGATCAGGAGTTCTTCCTCAAGAACAGCGCCGGGAAGATCAAAGCCCTCGGCGGTGTCACTTTCATCGGTGTCGATGGTGGAGGACTGGGTGGTGGCGCTGCGCTGAGCCTGGATCGCCTCAAGCGATTCATTGACAGGCTGGTCTTCAGGCCTGACGCGTGGTTCGTCGTAGTCAGTTGCCATGCGGGGGTAGCTTCTCCTTCAGTTGTGTGATCAACCAGAGTACAGGGAGCGCCGGCCGTTATTGGCCGGCTTACGCTAATAGCGTTCGGAGTGCACATTAAGTTCCCTGATCGGAGGATCAACTTCCCGCGACAACAGCCGCAAGGCACAGCGTTCGCCGGGCGGGTGATTAGGCTGGGCAGATGGCTACAGTAATTCTCGTGCGGCACGGCCGCACCACAGCAAACGCCGCAGGACTGCTGGCGGGCCGGGCCGCCGGCGTCAACCTGGACGAGGTGGGACGAGACCAGGCGACGCTGACCGGTGACCGGCTTGCGGCCGTCCCCGTGGTCGGTGTCGTGTCCAGCCCCCTGGAGCGGTGCCAGCAGACCGCCCAGCTCATCATGGAACGCCGGTCCGGGGCGCCGCTCGCACCGCCCAATCTCGATCTCAATCTCACCGAATGTGACTACGGCCAATGGCAGGGTCGGACGCTCACCGACCTCGCAACCGAGGCACTATGGTCGGTGGTGCAGTCCCAACCGTCTGCCGTCACCTTTCCGGGTGGCGAATCCATGGCCGCGATGCAGGCGCGGTCTGTTGCAGCAATTCGCCGCCACGATGCTGCCTTCGAGGCCGAGCACGGGCCGGGGGCCGTCTGGGTGGCGGTAAGTCATGGCGACATCATCAAGTCGATCCTCGCCGACGCGCTCGGCATGCACCTTGATCTGTTCCAACGCATCAATGTGGGCCCAGCCTCCGTGTCCATCGTCAACTACGGAACGAGCCGGCCGAGCGTCTACGCGACCAACACCGATGCGGGGGATCTGTCGTGGTTATCGGGCAGTTCGCTCACCGGCGATGCGCCAGTGGGCGGCGGCGCGGGGCAACGGGCACCACGAACCTGATACGCCTAAAATAGACGTATGCCTACTAAAGTTCACGAATTCACCTGGCCCGATCGGGTCGTCGTCGGCACGATCGGCCTTCCGGGGGCCCGTACCTTCTACCTGCAGGTCCGCGCAGGGACCCAGATTGTCAGCATCGCGCTGGAGAAGCAGCAGTCGGCTCAGCTCGCCGAGAAGATAGACGAGATTCTCGACCAGCTGATCACGCTTGAGGGCAACCCGTTCAGCATTCCCGCCAGCACCCCCATCGAACTCGTCGACAATGAACAGCTCGAACCCGTCGAGGAGCAGTTCAGAACCGGCGCCATGAGCCTGGGGTGGGATCCCACCACGGTGCAGCTCGTCATCGAGGCCTATCCCATCGCCGAGGTCGAGGCCAATGAGGACGGTACCATCGACGACGAATCGCTCGATCAGCTTGAGGAAGCCGCGGAAATGCTGCGGGTGCGCATACCGGTCGGGACCGCACGCGCCTTTGCCAAACGCACTCGCGAGATTGTTGGCGCCGGCCGCCCCACCTGCCCGCTCTGCGGTGAACCGGTTGACCCCGGTGGGCATAGCTGCGCGCCTTCCGAAGCCTGATGAAGGAACCCGACCTGGTGACCGCCGAGTTGACGCTTACCGGTCGCGTCACGACGGCGTCAAACGCCACCTTCCTCGGCAGCATCGACGATGCGGTGGTCGTCTACAAACCGATCGCGGGGGAGCACCCGCTGTGGGATTTTCCGGATGGCACCCTGGCCCACCGCGAGGTGGCCGCCTACCTGGTCTCAGAGGCTCTCGGCTGGGACGTCGTACCGCAGACCTGGCTGCGTGATGGCCCGATGGGGCAGGGAATGGTCCAGCTCTGGCAGGACCAGGACCCCGACCAGACCGCCGTGGACCTGGTCGACTCCGATGACGTCCCCGAGATCGGCTGGAAACACGTCCTTGAGGGGCGCGACGAGAAGGAACGGCTCGTGACGCTCATTCACGAGGATTCGCTGGCCTTGCGGCGGATGGCCGTGTTCGACGTCGTCGTCAACAACGCCGACCGTAAGGGCGACCACATTCTCGCGATGAGCGGCGGACGCCGGCACGGCGTGGACCACGGTCTCACGTTCCACAGTGAACCCAAGTTGCGCACCATCCTGTGGGGGTGGCTGGGCGATGAGCTGACCGCCGACGAGCTTGACGGCGTCGACCGGGTCAGCGCGGGGCTCCAGGGGGAGCTGGGTCGAACCCTGGGAGATCTCCTGACCGCCGAAGAAATTGCGTCACTCGCTGCACGCTGCGCCCAGCTCCGCAGTGCCGCACGGTTCCCCGCCCCGACCGGTCAGATGCCCGCAATGCCCTGGCCGCTCTTCTAGGAAAGCCGCTGCCACAGGCTTCGCAGGATGTGTCAGGCTGGTCGCATGGATCTTGACCTGTCGCCAACGCTCGTCATTCCTGAGCGCGAACTTGGCTGGCGCTTTTCCAGGTCATCCGGCCCAGGCGGGCAACATGTGAACACCTCAGACAGCCGCGTCGAATTGTCGTGGAACGTCGCCGAATCGTCGGTGTTGTCCGACGACCAACGGACACTGCTGCTCACCCGGCTCGGTCAGCGTCTGGTGGCCGGAACGGTCACCGTCGTGGCGTCCGAACAGCGGTCTCAGCTGCGCAACCGGGAAACAGCGTTACGAAAGCTCGCTGAACTGGTGACTACCGGTCTGGCACCCGATCCACGTCAGCGTCGTGCCACCAGACCTACCCGCGGCTCCGTCCGGCGCCACGTCGCTGCCAAGCAGAGCCGCTCCGCCACCAAACGCAACCGGCGGCGCCCAGCCGCCGAGTAGCGGCACCGCAGAGGTGGACCGCCGAGGACGGCTGATCTTCCCCTCGCACGGCTATAGTTCGGCGTGGGGGAGATGCCAAGGTCTGTCCGCACACATGGGTGCAAATGTACCTTCACTGTCCGTATGTTCCGCTGGCATCTGCCAGGGGTCCGGCCCGGCCTCGTCCCAAGGAAGAATATGACAGCCAGTCCGCGTACCCTGCTCAAGCCAGTGGCATCCCTTTCCATTGCAGCACTGCTGCTCGGATCGTTGACCGCCGGCCCGGCCGTCGCCCAACCCGCGTCCCCCTCCGTTGATGCTCTCCCCTCCGAGGTGGTTGTGCCGGCACCGGTCCTTGACGATCCGACAGCGGAGCAACCCGACCGGTTCATCGTCAAGTTCAAGGACACGGCGCGGGCCAGCTCCGGGAGCCGCACCGATACCGTCGATGTCACCGAGGGTCTCGGCGTCGTGGTCGAGGAACTCCGCCGCACCGGTGACAGCGGCGTCATCCTGGAGGCTGCCGAGGACCTCACCGACGGCCAGATCGAGGACGTTGTCGTGGCTCTCGAAGCCCGGGCCGATGTCGAGTATGCCGAGGTTGATCTGTTCGCCACCACCATGGCCACAGCACCGAACGACTCGCTGTATCCGTTCCAGTGGAGCCTGTTTGAGGCCCCGGGTGGCATGCGCGTCCAGGACGCCTGGGATACATCCGTGGGGACCGGTATTACCGTGGCCGTCATCGACACCGGAAGCACCCCGCACAGCGACCTGGCGGCGAACACCGTCCCGGGCTACGACTTCATCACTGATCCAGCTGTGAGCGTCGACGGCGGCGGGCGCGACCCGGACCCTTCCGATGCCGGTGATGCGTGCGGCGCTGAGACCTCATCCTGGCATGGCACCCACGTCGCCGGTACTATCGCCGCCCAGGCAAATAACACAGCAGGTGTTGCCGGGGTAGCCCACAAAGCCAAGGTGCAACACCTGCGCGTCATGGGTGTGTGTGGTGGATGGCTTAGCGACATTGCCCCCGCCATCATCTGGGCGGCCGGCGGACCCGTCGCCGGGATTCCAGCCAACCCGAACCCCGCGCAGGTGATCAATCTCAGCCTGGGTACAGCCGCGCACTGCGGGACGACCTACCAGAACGCGATCAACTATGCGGTTAGTCAGGGCGTGGTCGTCGTTGCCGCCGCCGGGAACAACGCAGGTGATGCTTTCTTCACCTCGCCGGCCAGCTGTGAGGACGTGATCACTGTCGGCGCCACGAGCCGTGAAGGCGCGCAGGCACCGTATTCGAACTTCGGTTCGGATGTCGATGTGAGTGCCCCGGGCGGGGACTTCACCTTCGGCTACGAGGGCGGCGTCCTTTCCACCTCCAACCAGGGAGCATATTCGCCGGGCGCTGAAGCCTACACTTTCATGCAGGGCACCTCGATGGCTGCTCCCCATGTCTCCGGGGCGGCCGCGCTCATGTTGTCCGTCAACAGGAACCTGACCACCACCCAGGTGGAGCAGACCCTCAAGGACAGCGCCAGGCCACTGCCGGGATCATGTTTCGGTGGATGCGGTACCGGCATCGTCGATGCCAGTGCTGCAGTCAACGCCGTCGCACCCCAGCTGCCTGACGTGGTGGGCGCTGTGCCTACCATCTCCGGTGACCCACGTGTCGGCTCCACCCTGACCGTCGGGGCCGGCTCCTGGGGCCCAACCCCTGTCGCACTGGCCTATCAGTGGCTGCGCAACGGTGCAGCGATCTCCGGTGCCACCGCCATCACTTATCACGCGACGGCCGCTGATGCCGGCAGGAAGCTGAGCGTGAAGGTTACCGGGAGGAAGACCGGCTTCGATTCCGCTACCCGCACGTCAGCCCAGACCGCGGTCATCACCGACCCGGCCAGCGACGTCGTCGCACCGACACCTGTCATCTCGAATTCGGGCACCGCCAAGGTCGGTGTGGCGCTGACCACGACCATCGGGACCTGGAAGCCTGCTCCAACGGTTCTGACCTATCAGTGGTTGCGCGACGGCGCAGTCCTTCCGGGTGCCACCGCGGCCACCTACACGCCGGTCGCAGCTGACCTCGGCAAGACCCTGAAAATCCAGGTCACCGGCAAGAGTGGCTCCCTGGCCTCGACGGTCCGCTCCTCGAGCCCATCGAAAACCGTGTTACCCGGAGTACTCGCAGCCGTGAAGCCCACCGTCAGCGGATTCGCAGCCGTTGGCTACACGCTGACTGCCGCATCGGGCCTCTGGGCTTCCGGCACGACCGTCAGCTACCAGTGGCTGCGTGGTGGTGTGCCGATCTCCGGAGCCCGCTCCATCACCTACCAGCCGGTCGCCGCGGACGCCACCAAGCGTTTGAGCGTGAAGGCTACCGGGGTCAAGGCCGGTTACACCACCAGCTCCAGCACCTCGATCGAAACCGACGCCGTGCCGGTGCCGTTCAAGGATGTTCCGGTCGGAACCCAGTTCCACCAGGAGATGTCCTGGCTGGCCGCCGAAGGAATCAGCACCGGGTGGACCGAAGCCAACGGGACCCGGACTTACCGGCCGCTGACCTCCGTGAACCGGGATGCGATGGCAGCGTTCATGTACCGGATGGCGGGGAGCCCCTCCTACACCGCACCGGCCAGGTCACCCTTCGGGGACGTTTCCACCAACAA
>NZ_JADOUR010000009.1:0-122075 GCF_015751665.1 Arthrobacter sp. CAN_A1
TCAGACTCTCCCGCAGACTCCCCGGAGTCGCCCGACACGAAACGTCCAGCCTTCGCCGTGTGGGTCCGGCGCCTTTACACCGCACCGGCCAGCGGAGAACTCGTCGCCATGGACTCGAAGGCAAGGCTTTTCACTACAGCGCAACGCCGGTTCATTACCGCCCGGGATGACACGTGCCGCACCCCGTACTGTGACGCACCCATCCGCCACATCGATCACATTGTCGCGTGGCATCGTGGCGGGAGTACATCGATGTCGAATGGGGCTGGGCTCTGCGAAGCGTGCAACCACACCAAAGAAACACCCGGCTGGACAGCACAACCACACCCAGCACCAGATCCGGGCCCAGGCTCAGGCTCAGGCTCCGGAATAGGGTCCAGACACACCTTCCGGATTACCACCCCCACCGGCCACACCTACGACTCCACCGCCCCACCTTTACCCGGTATCGGAACCAACCAACGAGAAGGGATTGTCCGACCGGGGGCAAGGCGCGCCGTCGGACTCTCTATCGAAGCTCACCCTGACCGTGCACGGTCTTTTCCCTCCAAGTAGTCTTAGCAGTCACTTGCAAAGTCTGGAGAGGAGCCGGAGATGACCGAGACGACCGCCGACGAGGTGCTGGCCGAATTGGCTTCACTTGACGACCCCCAGTTCAGGAAAGTGAACGCGAAACACGGGGACGATCACGGAGTGAATCTCGGTAAGCTGCGCGCCATCGCCAAGCGCTTGAAGACACAACACGATCTTGCACGCAGCCTCTGGGCAACTGGCGACACCGCGGCTCGGCTGGTCGCACTGCTGATCTGTCGCCCGAAGGCTTTCGGGCGTGACGAGTTGGACTCGATGCTCCGTGACGCCCGCGCACCCAAGGTGCACGACTGGCTGGTCAACTATGTGGTGAAGAAGAACCCTCATGCCGAGGAACTACGGAACTCATGGTCAGCCGATCCAGATCCTGTGGTGGCAAGTGCGGGTTGGGCGCTAACGTCCGAACGCGTGACCAAAAGCCCTGACACGCTCAACCTTTCAGGACTGCTCGATGTCATTGAGGCGCAGATGAAGGACGCGCCCGGTCGCCTCCAATGGGCGATGAACCATTGCCTGGCCATGATCGGGATCGAGCATGCCGAGCATCGCCCTCGTGCTCTTGAGATTGGTGAGCACCTTGAAGTGTTGAAGGACTATCCCACTCCCCCGAACTGCACGTCGCCGTATGCGCCCATCTGGATCAACGAGATGGTATCCCGACAGCCAGCCAGCTAAACGAAAGGCCCCCGAACGCGTCAGCGTGCGGGGGCCTATCACTTTGACATTAGAAGAACTAGAAGTCCCAGTCGTCATCCTCGGTATTGACTGCCTTACCGATGACGTAGGACGAACCCGATCCTGAGAAAAAGTCGTGGTTCTCATCAGCATTCGGTGACAGTGCCGACAGGATCGCTGGGTTCACGTCGGTGACCGACGCCGGGAACATGGCCTCGTAGCCGAGGTTCATCAGCGCCTTGTTGGCGTTGTAGTGCAGGAACTTCTTGACGTCCTCGGCCAGGCCGACGGAGTCATAAAGATCGTGGGTGTACTGAACTTCGTTCTCGTACAGCTCAAACAACAGCTCGAACGTGTAGTCCTTGATCTCCTGCTGACGCTCGGCAGATTCCTTCTCAAGGCCCTTCTGGAACTTGTAGCCGATGTAGTAGCCGTGAACAGCTTCATCGCGGATGATCAGACGGATCAGGTCAGCCGTGTTGGTCAGCTTCGCCCGCGATGACCAGTACATCGGCAGGTAGAAGCCCGAGTAGAAGAGGAAGCTCTCCAGCAGCGTCGACGCCACCTTGCGCTTGAGGGGATCGTCACCGCGGTAGTAGTTCATGACAATCTCAGCCTTGCGCTGCAGATTCTGATTCTCGGTCGACCAGCGGAACGCTTCGTCGATCTCTTTGGTGGACGCCAACGTGGAGAAGATCGATGAATAGCTCTTGGCGTGCACCGACTCCATGAACGCGATGTTCGTGTACACGGCCTCTTCATGAGGAGTGATCGCATCGGGAATCAGGCTGACAGCGCCAACGGTGCCCTGAATCGTGTCCAGCAGGGTCAGACCGGTGAACACACGCATGGTGAGCTGCTGCTCGTCAGGAGTCAGCGTCGCCCACGACTGAACATCATTCGACAGCGGCACCTTCTCCGGCAGCCAGAAGTTGTTGACCAGGCGGTTCCAGACATCCACGTCCTTGTCGTCCTGGATGCGGTTCCAGTTGATTGCCTCAACGTGGCTAAGCAGCTTGACCTTCTCGGTCATGTCATCCCCTAAATGGTGGGTTAGTTCTTAGTTAAAGCGTACGACGACGGGCGGAGACCCGCCGTCGTACCGGTAGTTCAGAAGCGGCTGGTTACAGCATGCAGCTGACACAGCCCTCAACCTCGGTCCCTTCCAGCGCGAGCTGGCGGAGACGAATGTAGTAGATGGTCTTGATGCCCTTTTTCCAGGCGTAGATCTGGGCCTTGTTGATGTCACGCGTGGTGGCGGTGTCCTTGAAGAACAGCGTCAGCGACAAGCCCTGGTCCACGTGCTGTGTTGCGGCTGCGTAGGTGTCGATGACCTTCTCGAAACCGAGCTCGTACGCATCCTCGTAGTACTCAAGGTTGTCGTTCGTCAGGTAGGGAGCCGGGTAGTACACGCGGCCCAGCTTGCCTTCCTTACGGATCTCGATCTTCGACGCCACGGGGTGGATCGACGAGGTGGAGTTGTTGATGTAGCTGATCGAACCGGTCGGCGGCACAGCCTGCAGGTTCTGGTTGTAGATGCCGTGCTCCATCACCGAAGCCTTCAGCGCACTCCAGTCCTCCTGGGTAGGAATGTGGATGTTCTTGAACAGCTCGGCAACCTTCTCCGTCTGCGGCACCCACGTCTGGTTGGTGTACTTGTCGAAGAACTCGCCGGAGGCGTACTTGGACTTCTCGAAGCCACCGAAGGTGGTGCCCGTCTGGATGGCCAACAGGTTGGACGCACGTACGGCGTGGTAGACCACCGAGTAGAAGTAGATGTTGGTGAAGTCCAGCCCCTCTTCGGACCCGTAGTGGACCCGCTCACGAGCCAGGTAGCCGTGCAGGTTCATCTGGCCGAGGCCGATAGCGTGGCTCTGGTCGTTACCGCGGGCAATCGATGGGACCGAAACGATGTTGGACATGTCCGACACAGCCGACAGCGACCGGATGGCCGTTTCGATGGTCAGACCGAAGTCCGGCGAGTCCATGGTCTTCGCGATGTTCAGCGAACCCAGGTTGCAGGAGATGTCCTTGCCGGTCTCGTCGTAGGACAGATCATCGTGGTACGTGGTGGGCTGCGAGACCTGGAGGATCTCGGAGCACAGGTTGGACATGATGATCTTGCCGTCAATCGGGTTGGCCCGGTTCACGGTGTCCTCGAACATGATGTACGGGTAGCCGGATTCGAACTGGATCTCCGCAAGGGTCTGGAAGAAGTCGCGGGCCTTGATCTTGGTCTTCTTGATCCGGGCGTCGTCAACCATTTCGTAGTACTTCTCGGTGACCGAGACGTCGGAGAACGGCATGCCGTACACCTTTTCGACGTCGTACGGCGAGAACAGGTACATGTCCTCGTCCTTCTTGGCCAGCTCGAAGGTGATATCCGGGATCACGACGCCGAGTGAGAGGGTCTTGATCCGGATCTTCTCGTCAGCGTTCTCCCGCTTGGTGTCGAGGAAGCGGTAGATGTCCGGGTGGTGCGCGTGCAGGTACACAGCTCCCGCACCCTGGCGGGCGCCCAGCTGGTTGGCGTAGGAGAAGCTGTCCTCAAGAAGCTTCATCACGGGAATAACGCCCGAGGACTGGTTCTCGATCTGCTTGATCGGCGCGCCGACCTCGCGGATGTTGGTCAGCGCGAACGCTACGCCACCGCCGCGCTTGGAGAGCTGCAGCGCCGAGTTGATGGACCGGCCAATGGACTCCATGTTGTCTTCGATACGAAGCAGGAAGCACGAGACCAGCTCGCCACGCTGGCGCTTGCCGGCGTTGAGGAAGGTGGGGGTGGCCGGCTGGAACCGACCCTCGATGATCTCGTCAACCATCTGGAGTGCCAACTGCTGGTCACCGCGGGCCAGGTGGAGTGCCACCATGCAGACGCGGTCCTCATAGCGCTCCAGGAAACGCTTTCCGTCGAAAGTTTTCAGCGTGTAGGAGGTGTAGAACTTGAAGGCGCCGAGGAAGGTCTCAAAACGGAACTTCTTGTTGTAGGCGCGCTTGTAGAGGTCGCGGATGAAGTTCATTGAGTACTGGTCGAGAGTTTCCCGCTCGTAGTACTCGTTCTTCACGAGGTAGTCGAGCTTCTCCTCGAGGTCGTGGAAGAACACCGTGTTGTTGTTGACGTGCTGCAGGAAGTACTGGTGTGCAGCCTCACGGTCGGCCTCGAACTGGATCTCTCCGTTGGGGCCGTAGAGGTTCAGCATGGCGTTGAGCTCGTGATAGCCCATGCCATGGAACCGCTCTAGCTGAGGTGCGGCGGTGCCGCCTGCTCCCGTTGTCTCTGTCTCTGCAACAGTCATATCCAAAACGCTTCCAATCCTTGGGCTACGCGGTCAACGTCCTCGGACGTTCCCATCAGTTCAAATCTGTACAAAACAGGGACACTGCACTTGGCCGCGATGATGTCCGCGGCCAGGCAGTAGGTTTCCCCGAAGTTCGTGTTTCCGGCGCCAATGACGCCCCGGATCAGTGATCTGTTGCCCTCGTCGTTGAGGAACTTGATCACCTGTTTAGGTACTGCACCCCGCCCGGAGATCCCTCCATAGGTGGGGAGGACCAGCACAAATGGCTGGAGTGCCTTGAGCGTTGGATTCCGTGTCAGCAGCGGCATTCGTGCAGATTCGACACCCATCGCCGCGTCCAGCTTCTGCACGAACCGGTGGGTGTTATCCGATGACGACGAGAAGTAGATTAGCCGGGCATTGGTCACTCCGCCCGGCTCGCTCGGAGCCGATGCGGTTGGTGAAGTGTCCACTGCGGTGAGGGTCATGAGGTGAATGCTTCCCGACGACGGCGCGCTGGCCATCTGGTCGACGGAAGATCCGTTTCCACTCAGATCAGGCGACCGAGCTGACCGATGCCTGGCTCAGTTCGGCCAGTTCGTTGATCTTGTCTGGACGGAAACCCGACCAGTGATCTTGCTCGGTGATGACTACTGGCGCCTGCATGTAGCCCAGTGCACGGACACGCTCCAAAGCTGCTGGATCCTGTGAGATATCCACGCTCTGGTAGGTGATGCCCTTCTTGTCCAAAGCCCGGTACGTGGCGTTGCACTGTACGCATGCTGGCTTGGTGTAAACCGTGACGGTCATAGTCCCTCTCCCCTTGTCATTCTTAGCTTGTTATCGACGCATATTCAGGAATTGGAGGGCTTCAAAAAGTGGGCTTTCCGGTGGTGTTCCGGGCTGCTCCGCTTATGCCTACCTTGCCAGCGGTTCGATATATAAATACTACATCTAGTGCAAACCGATGGATGCGACCCCAAGATGATGTATTACAAGTATGTCATTCATCGGCGGATTCGTCCACAGATAATCCACAAGCGAACCACCTGAAAATGCGCGGAAACCGGCCAATCCGTTGGCGTCATCCACACCCCTGTGGAGTACTTGCGCACAGGCAAAATACTTCTGTGTCGCGTGTCCTCGGCGTGTCGCGGTCACATGAGCTCAGCATCTGGGCCATACCCCTTTGCCTCCGGGGCGGGCGTCGATAGCCCTGGGCAGAGACCGTCGCCGTCGTGGTGAACAAGTGCGCAGTACTGGCGGGTCAGGCCACACATAGAGAACGCAAAAGTGCAGTTCTGGTGGGTGCGACCGCGTCGCACCCACCAGACCTGCACACGTCATGACCACACCTCAGGATCAACCAGAGGGACCAGCCAGGTCGGGCGCCGATACCCCAGGGCCGAGGCCGCCGTCAGCGTCGTCGATTGTTGTCGTCGCCTGGTCGATAGCGCCGCCGTCGATTGTCCTCGTCCTGGTCGATAGCGTCGTCGTCAGACCAGAACCGCCCCGGCGTCGTGAACAAGTGCGCAGTACTGGCGGGTCATGCATCACACAGCAAACGCAAAAGCGCAGCTCTGGTGGGGGCGACCGCGTCGCACCCACCAGAGCTGCGCAAAACATTCCAGCTGCTCACGGTTGAGGCAGCCGAAGAAACCTAGCGGAGCGGCTTCTGGGACAGAATCTGATCCACGCCCATGCGTCCGTCGCGGAAGGTCATCATCGCGCCGACCAGGTAGAGACGCCAGACGCGGGTAACTTCCTCGCCCATCATGTCGACCGCTGTGCCCCAGTTGGTGTCGAACCGGTCGTGCCAGGCGTCGATGGTGCGAACGTAGTGCTCCCGCATCGCCTCGACGCCGAGAATCTCGAATCCGGCGTTTTCGATCAGGTTGACCGTGTCACCGACGGCCCTCATATGCATGTCGGGGGCAATGAAGGATTCGATGAACGGTCCGCCCCCTGGATGCTTCCCATGCCGTGACATCTGCTGGATCAGCACCTTGCCGCCCGGCCGCACATTGCGGAACAGGGTGGAGGTGTAGGTTCCGTAGTTCTCTTCCCCCACGTGCTCGCCCATTTCCAGTGAGGCGACGGCGTCGTAGGGACCGTCGCGGACATCGCGGTAGTCCTGCAACCGGATTTCCACCCGGTCCTGCAGCCCGCGCTCCTTGATGCGTTCATCGATAAACGCTTTCTGCTCCCTAGAGATGGTGACACCGGTGACCTTGGCCCCGAAGTGTTCGGCAGCGAACAGGCTGAGCGAGCCCCACCCACAGCCCACATCGAGGAACCGCTGGCCGGGCATCGTGTCCAGGCCCACTTTGCGGCAGACCTGGTCCAACTTGTCCCGCTGGGCGTCTTCGAGACTGTAATCCTGATCGTCGGACAGCCAGTACCCGCAGGAGTACGCCATGTGGTCATCGAGGATCAACTGGTAGAACGCATTGGACAGATCGTAGTGATGGCTGATTGCCTCACGGTCACGGAGCAGACTGTGCAGCCTACCCTTGATTTTCGCCTGCGACGCCGGCGCGGGCAGTGGCGGTCCGAAAACACCCAGCTCCCGTGCCAGCTTCGTCAGCTGCAGCACCAAGGCGGGGGTGAGCTTCGGCATCGATAGACCCCGTGTGGCCACCACACTCCACAGGTGGGTCAGCGCGGCCTCCAGCGAACCGGGCACGTCGATCTCGCCCGTGACGTACGCCTGCGATGCGCCCAATTCCCCTGGGCTCCAGAGCAACCGGCGCAGGGCATTGGCACTGTTGATCTGCACCTCGGGCTGATCGGACGGCCCGGCCGTGCTGCCATCCCAGGCGCGCAGGTGAACCGGAAGGTCGCCACCCACGATGGGTTCAAGGATGCGCGCCAGCTTGCCGGCGATACCCTTATCGATGCTGGCGGCCTGGAGTGTGGATTCTGGGTGAGTCAAAGGGATGCTCCTGATCGTTACGGCCGGCGGTCAAAGATGAGCTGCTGCACATCGAGGTATCCGGACTGGAAACCGGCCCTCGAATAGCACAGGTAGAACTGCCACATCCGCTGGAAGACCTGGTCAAAGCCCAGCGCCGACACCTCATCGGTGTGAGCAAGGAACCGTTCCTCCCAGAGGCGCAGGGTCTGCGCATAGTGGTCCCCCATGGAGAGCCGTTCCCTGACCCGGAGGCTGGTGTAGCGGTCGGTGATGTCCTCAATTGCCCGAACCGACGGGATGAACCCGCCCGGGAAAATGTACTTGTGGATCCACGTGTATGACCGGCGGGTCACCATCATGCGCTCGTGCGGCATGGTGATTGCCTGGATGGCCACCCGGCCGTCAGGTGCCAGTAGCCGGTCAATGGTCTGGAAGTACACCCCCCAGTACTCGTAACCCACAGCCTCGATCATTTCCACCGACACGATGGCGTCGAACTGGCCCTCGACGGCGCGGTAGTCCTTCAGTTCGACGGTGACCTGATCCGACAGTCCGGCGTCGGCGATGCGCTGCTCGGCCAGTTCCTTCTGCTCGCTCGACAGGGTGACCGAGACCACCGTGGCGCCGCGGCGTGCAGCACGGATGGCCAGCTCGCCCCAGCCGGTACCGATCTCCAGCACCCGGGTCCCCACGCCGACGTCGGCCTGGTCCAGCAGACGGTCGACCTTCCGCTGCTGGGCCTCGGGCAGCTCGTCCCACCGGGCATCGAGAAGCTGAGGCCCGTTGGCGTCAAACAATGCGCTCGAGTAGGACATGGTGTCGTCGAGGAACAGCTTGAACAGGTCGTTCGACAGGTCGTAGTGCCGGGCGATGTTGGACCGGGTGTTCACCTTGGTGTTGCGCTCCTTGCGGGGCGGCTTGGGCAGGTACAGTCCACGGAGCTTCTGCAACGGCACCGGCACCAGGTGGGCTGCCTGCGCGGCGAACACCTGCATGACGTCGGTGAGGTCGGACGCGGTCCAGTCCTGTGCCATGTAGGACTCACCGAGACCGATCAGACCGTTGTCACCCAGTCGGGCGAAGAAATCGGCGGGCCGATGGATCCGCATTTCTGGGCGGACTCCGCCCCCGGGTGCGCCCAGGACGGTGCCGTCGTCGTACACCACCCGCAGCTGCAGACGATTGACCGCCGCAGCGAAAATCTTCTCCGCGAGGGCGGCGGCTACCTTGTTCCTCGGACCCGACGGGACGTTGGCGATACCGGGCCAATACTCCGGATCCGCATCAACCTCGGAACGAACAAGGGTACTCATCGAACTGCCTCCTGTGATTCATGGTGTGGGCGGGTGCGGACTGGCAACCGACGCATCCAGAGTTTAACTCCCTGCCACCTGATCTGCGCAGCCGCGCGGAGTGGTGCAACAGGGATTGCGGTGATCATGCGGACAACATTGCGGGTGGTCGCTGGCAGCCGCTGCTGCGCCGCCATCGTTGCAATGAAAGGGGCCTGGCCCTCCCGGTGGAGGGTGATTGCGATCTTGAGGCGCTCGTCCGGTTCGGGGACGCGCATCTCATAATTCCCCGAGACGTCGTTAAACGGCGACACATAGAACGCCTTCTCCGTCTCCGCCCGGCCCGTCTGATCCGGGTCCAGCAGGTAGCAGTGCCGCTCACCATAAGTGTTGTGGACCTCGGCGACGACGGCGGCCAACGACCCGTCGACGCGGTGGCACCAGAACAGGCTGAGCGGGTTGAACACGTGACCGAGCACCCGCCCGCTGGCCAGCATGGTTACCCGGCCGCCGTCGTCGTCGATCCCCTGGGCTGCAAGATAGGCGGCAACATTGGCGCGGATGGAACGCTCCGGATCGCCCAGATGGTCGGCCGCGGAGAACACGGCGAACGGCCTGAGCAGCCGGGGTAGCTGCGGCAGGTCATCGAGGTCGACTAACCAGCTGTAGCTGCGGTAGGTGAACTCGTTGCGCAGTGGCGTCCGGCGCACGTGCCGGATCGTCGTGGGATACAGGGCCGCGGTCATGACGGGGCATCCACCAGCGCGGCGTCGAGGGGCTCGGCGTCCCAGGAGCCGCCCAGCCGCTCCGCCGCGCGCAACCCGGACAGCGCACCATCCTCGTGGAAGCCCCAGCCGTGGTAGGCGCCAGCGAAGGCGACGCGGTCGTCGCTGAGCCCGGCGAGACGACGCTGCGCGGCGAGCGACGACGGCGTGTACTGCGGGTGCTCGTAGGTCATGGTGCGCAGCACGGCGGAAGGCGCAATCTCGTCGCCCTCACCGAGGCTCACCAGGAACCGGTGGTCGGTGCGGCCTTCGAGCCGCTGCAGCCGGGTGAGGTCGTACGTCACCAGCACCCGGTCGGGGCTCGCTTCGCAGGACGGCAGCCGGTAATTCCAGGAGGACCGTGCGGCGTCAGCGCGCGGCAGCACCGATTCGTCGGTGTGGAAGAGTGTGTGGTTGGTGGAATAGGGCATGTTGCCGAGCACCTCGGTCTCCAGAGGCCCGGCATCGCCCAGCATGGCGAGCGCCTGGTGCGGGTGGGTGGCGATGACTGCCGCGTCGAAGGTCTCGGACTGGCCGTCAGCGGTGACGACGACGCCGTCGCCCACCTTGAGCAGCTGGGTTACCGGAGAGCCTAGCCGGACATCGTCGAGGTGCTCAAGCACCCGGCTGACATACTCCCCCGAACCACCCGTGACGGTGCGCCACTGCGGTGAGCCCTTGATGGTGAGCATCCCGTGGTGGGACATGAAGGTGAAGAGGTACCGCGCCGGGTAGGTCAACGCCGTCGCCGGATCACAGGACCAGACGGCGGAGACCACCGGGGTCATGAAGTGCGAGGTGAAGTATTGGCTGAACCGGCCCTTGGCGAGGAACTCGCCCAGGGTCATGCCGTCGTCGGCAGCTGAAGCTCCTGCTGGGCCGTCATACCCGCCGGTTTCCTTCAGCAGCGCGCGGGCGTCGCGTTGGAAGCGCAGCACCTCGACCAGCATCCTGAGGTACTTCCCGCGCCGGAGCACCCCCGGCTGGGCGAAGACCCCGCGCCGCCCCTTGGCCCCCGCATACTCGAGGCCGCAGCCATCGCAACGAACCGACATGGTCATGTCCGAGTCCTGGGTGGGAACACCCAGCTCGGCGAAGAGCCGCAGCAGGGTCGGGTAGGTCCTGTCGTTGTGGACGATGAACCCGGTGTCCACCCCGGAGGTGGTGCCGTCAGCCATGGGCATCTGGTGGGTGTGGGCGTGGCCGCCGGCGCGGTGGTCGGCCTCGTAGAGCGTGACCGCGTGGTGACGGCTGAGCACGTAGGCGGCGGTCAGCCCGGCGACGCCACTGCCGACGACGGCGACCCGGCGCCGGGGACTGGGTTCTCCCCGCCCGGCCCCCAGTGGGTCAGTGTCGTGCTGCTGCTCGGTCATCTGCGCTCCTCCGCGTGGGTTGAGTGACACAGCCGCCCGAGCCGATCTGACTGGGCTAACTCGCCACCACAGGCCTCCTAGAAGGAAAACGCCTGTTGTAAATATAGTTTGGTAAGAGTTCGGAGACGGACGATTCCCGGATTGGTGCAACGGGTCGGGCCAAAAGGCATGATTGAGGCTTCAGCTGACGAAAGGATTGCCGGTGGTCAACCCAGTACATTTGCGCACTCTCCTCGAGGTGATCCGTCTGGGCTCCTTCACCGCTGCGGCGTCCCGGCTGGGGTACACGGCGTCGGCCGTGTCCCAACAGATGTCGGCGCTGGAGCGGGACACCGGAGCCACTCTTTTTGAAAGGTCGGCGCGCAGCGCTGTTCCCACAGAGGCCGCCGTCGTCATGTCACGTCATGCGGCGAAGGTGCTGACTGATATCGACGCGTTGCTGGCGTCCACGGCGCGGGCGGAGGCCGAGTCCACCCAGGAGTTGCGGCTGGGAATCTTCCCCAGCCTCGCGACCTATGCTCTCCCGCGCCTGCTCGGCACCCCTGAATGGCGCAGGCTGGGGATCAGTCTGAAGGTCTATGTGGCGGAACCCGCCCAGACCATCCAGGGGCTGCGTGCCGGCGGTGAACTGGACCTGGCCCTGGTGTTCCAGGTGGGGCAGGGCGGTCTCGCCTGGCCGTCATCGGTCAGCCGTCAGTGGATCGGCGACGATAATTTCCGGGTGGTACTCCCCGCCGCGTGGGGCATCCGCCCGGGCGCCGCAGTCAGCGCCGACCAGCTGTCCGACATGCCGTGGATCATGCACCACCCGGGAACCTCGGACGCCACAGTGATCGAACGACTGTTCGCCAGCTGCAACCTGCACCCCCGGGTGGTGGCGTACTGCGACGACTTCAACGCCAGCCTGGCCATGGCAGCTGCCGGGTTGGGTGCGGCCCTGGTCCCCGACCTGGCCATGACTCACGGCCCGGCCGGGGTGGTGGCCCTTGACGTCCCCGAGATTCGCCTGGCCCGCAGCATCTTCGCCCTCCAGATCAACGACAAGCAGACCACCAGGGTGCAGCTCTTCATGGACCAGCTGGCGGGCATCCTCAAAGCGCGGAGTATCGAACCGATCCGAAGCTAGAGCTGCTCCCGCACCCGTGCGGCGGCACCTACCAGGTTCCGCAGCGACTCGGTGGTCTCGGCGTAGCCGCGGGTCTTCAACCCACAATCGGGATTCACCCACACCTGCCGGGCGGGAACGTGACGGACCGCCTTCTCCACCAATTCGGCCATCTCGTCTTCGGTGGGGATCCGGGGCGAATGAATATCGTACACCCCGGGGCCCACTCCCCGGCCGAAGCCCTGCGCCTGAAGGTCGGTGACCACCTCCATCCGCGAGCGCGCGGCCTCGATCGACGTGACATCGGCGTCCAGTCCATCAATGGCGTCGATGACAGCACCAAATTCCGAGTAGCACAGGTGGGTATGTATTTGGGTTGCCGGTGCGGCGCCCGCCGTCGCCAGCCGGAACGAGTTCACCGACCAGGCGAGGTAGTCGGCCTGCAATGCCCCGCGCAACGGCAGCAGCTCACGAAGGGCTGGTTCGTCGACCTGGATGACACGGATCCCGGCGCTCTCCAGATCAGCCACCTCATCGCGCAGGGCCAGCGCCACCTGGTTGGCTGTCTCGCCCAGCGGTTGATCGTCCCGGACAAAGGACCAGGCCAGGATGGTGACCGGGCCGGTGAGCATTCCCTTGACCGGCTTGTCCGTGAGTGACTGGGCGTACTCGGCCCACAGCACGGTGATGGCCCGCGGACGGCTCACGTCCCCCCAAAGAATCGACGGCCGCGTGCACCGCGACCCGTAGGACTGCACCCACCCGTGTACGGTCACCTCGAATCCGTCGAGATTCTCGGCGAAGTACTGCACCATGTCGTTGCGCTCCGGCTCACCATGCACCAGGACATCGAACCCCAGGTCCTCCTGCAACGCGATGACCCGCGCAATTTCCTCACGCATCAGCAGCGTGTACTGCTCTGCGGTCAGGTCTCCCCGGTGGAAGCGGGCACGGGCAGACCGTACCTCGGCCGTCTGCGGGAACGACCCGATGGTGGTGGTGGGAAGCACCGGCAACCGCAGGGCGGCGTGCTGCGCCGCGACCCGTTCCTCATAGGTGGCGCGGGTGAAGTCAGACGGCGTCAGCGCAGCCAGCCGATCCCGCACCTCGGGGCGGCGCACTCCCGCGGCTGCGGCCCGGGAGGCAAGGATCGCCGAAGCGGCCGACACCTCCTCGTCGATCGATCCAGCGGGTAACCCGTCAACCAACCGGGACAAGGTGACCACCTCGGCCACCTTCTGGTCAGCGAACGCCAGCCAAGACCGCAGCTCGGCATCCAACTGTGGTTCGTCGTCGACGTCGTGGGGCACGTGCTGCAGCGAGGTCGACGTGGCCACCCTCACCCGCGCCGCCGCTCCGCTGAGGGTGGCGAGCGTACCGGCGACGGCCGCCAGATCGGTCTTCCAGATGTTGTGACCGTCCACCACACCCGCCACCAGGGTGGTGGTGCCCAGGGCGGCAAGGTCGGCCGCGGAGGGCAGGTCGCCCTTGAACAGGTCAAGATGGAGGGCGTCCAGCCCGGTGGCCGCCAGTACCGGCAGCAACTCACCGAGTGAGCCGTACTGGGTGGTGACCAGCACGGCCGGCCGCTCGGTGGCCGCCGTGAGGAACCGGTAGGCGGTGTCCACTGCACCGGCGACGTCGGCGGCGGGGACCGTCTGGTCCACCACGAGGGCCGGTTCTTCAAGCTGGACCCACTCAGCGCCGGCCGCCGCCAGCCGGCCCAGGAGGTCGGCGTAGAGCGGCAGCAGGTCATCGAGGCGGCCGAGCGGGTTGAACCCGGCGGGTGCCTCGTCGGCTGCCTTGCTCAGCAACAGGAAGGTGACCGGGCCGATCAGGGTCGGCCGAACCGTGATGCCCTGCTCCGCGGCTTCGGTCACCTGGCGGAGCGTCCAGTCATTGGCGAGCGTGAACGGCGTGTCCGGGCCGATTTCGGGAACGAGGTAGTGGTAGTTGGTGTCAAACCACTTGGTCATCTCCAGTGGCTGACGCCCGGTGTCGCCGCGGGCAAGGGTGAAATAGGCGTCCAGGCCCAGCCGGCCGCCGTCGTACAGGTCCTGGAACCGGGCGGGCACGGCGCCGAAGGTGACAGCGGTGTCGAGTACCTGGTCGTAAAGGGAAAATGAGGCGGGAATCGCCGAGGTGGTGCCCCCCAGGCCGAGCGCGGTGAGCCGGGTGTAGCTGGCCAGGCGGAGTTCGCGGGTGGTCCGCTCTAGATCGGCGGCGGTGCTGGTGCCAGCCCAGTAGGACTCGACAGCCTTCTTCAGTTCGCGGCGTGGCCCAATGCGGGGGTAGCCGATGATAGTGGCGGCGGGGAATTCACTGCTCATGGTGGTGGGTCCTTCGAAAGTGGGAATGGATCAGGCGGATTGGCTGAGGCCAACCGCTGGCGGGCGGCTGAGCTCCAGCCGGTCCAGGACGTCCAGTGCTGCCGCGTGTTCGTTGAAGGTGTAGATGTGGATGCCGGGGGCGCCGTCGTCCAGCGCCGCGTGGGCCAGATCAACGGTGGCCCGCACGCCGATGCGCCGGCGGCCGGCGTCGTCGTCGGCATTCTTGAGGCGATCCATCAGGGGCGCGTCAATCTCGACGCCGGCGAGCTCGCTCAGGCGCTCCAGCCGACGCACACTGGTGAAGGGGATGACGCCGGGAATGATGGGGATCGCCACTCCGGCCCGGCGCGCGGTCCGCAGGAGCCTGCTGTACTGCTCGGGAGCGAAATAGACCTGAGTGATGGCAAAATCGGCGCCGGCCGCCTGCTTCGCGAGGAGGACCTCGATGTCATGCTCGAGGCTCGGCGATTCAGGATGCTTGGTGGAGTAGGCGGCCACCCCCACCGCTACCTTGCCCGCGCATAGATGTGCTGTCCTGAGCCGTTCAACCCGACGGATCAGCTCCACCAGCTCGTTGGCATGGTGCAGTTCGCCCTCGGGGAGCGTGCTGTCGCGGGGTTGGTCTCCCCGCAGGGCGAGGATGCCTCGCACGCCGCTGGAGATCAGTTCGTCGACCAGTTCCATGAGGTAGTCCCGCGAATTCCCGACGCAGGTCAGGTGCGCGAGGGGTTTGAGGGACGTTTCGTTGAGCAGTCGTTTGAGGAGCCCGACGGCGGTGTCACGGTTGGACCCCGAGGCTCCGTAGGTGACCGAAACGAAGTCAGGGCGGGTGTCTTCAAGAGCGCGGATGGTCCGCCACAGGCTATCTTCAGCCTGGGTGGAACGGGGCGGGAAGAGCTCGTAGGACAGCGCCGGGTAGCTGGGTGGAGGCGGAAGAGGCAGAGACATTTGTGTCCAGTCGTTAGGTCGCCGCCGAGGCGTGATGGCTCCGGCAGGTGAAATAAGCAGAAGGAACGCAGATCCGAATCCCGGCATAGCGCGGCCGCGCTACCCTGGAACTCCTGCGAACAAATGTCAGGCCCACATGGGGGCACCCACACTCTCCGCTGGAGAGTCGCTGACCCGTTACTGAAGTAACTTGGTCGCTACGCTACGCCGTCGGTCAAGTGGGATCAAGTGTCCGGTGCGCAAAGTGCCCTTACACTGGGACAATAGCAAGCATGCTGAAAAAACCGTCCGGCGCACGCCTGCTCAACCGTGTGGGAGGAATCCTTCGTCATGAACGGTTGCTGCTTGCGCTCAAGGCGTCAGTAGCTGCGTCCATCGCCTGGGTGGTGGCACTCCAGATTCCGGGTGTGGCTTCCGAGTACCCCTACTACGCACCGTTAGGCGCCGTCGCGTGCATGTATCCCACGATTGCTGGCTCCGCCCGACAGGGTATCCAGACCCTTGCCGGGCTCGCGATCGGCCTCATGCTCGCCTTCCCGGTCATTTTTCTTACCGGCCGATCGATTATCTCGGTGGCGTTAGTGGTGGGTCTCGGTGTCCTGGTAGCAGGACTCCCCCGGCTGGGGGCCGGGCGTGAATGGATCCCCATTGCTGCCCTGTTCGTCTTGCTGCTGGGCGGCGACGATCCCGATGGCTACTCCTACGGCTATATGGTCCAGATGCTGGTTGGCGTGACCGTGGGCCTGGGAGTCAACATGCTGATTTTCCCGCCCCTGCACCTGACCGGAGTGGTGAAGGGGCTCGACAGTCTCAGGTCAGCCCTCGCGCTGCAGTTACGGGACATGGCCTCCGCAATCCGAGAGGAATGGCCACCACGACACGAAGACTGGGCCGGCCGGCAGAACCAACTCACTCAGTTCAGCCGGGAGGTCCGCACTGCAGTCCACCTCGCGGACTCGAGCCGGCACGGCAACATACGCCAGCGCCGGCATAAGCGAGATTTAGGGGTGGACTTTCACTCGCTTCATTCAATGGAGCGCATTACCTTCTACGTGGAGGATATGACAGAGCTGCTCGCCAGCGCCATCTGGCACTCACCCGACAGCACCCCGATGCCGCAGTCCCTGGGCCTTCCACTTGCTGAAGCGACAGCGCTGGCAGCCGATGCGGTGGAGGCCTGGGATGCGAAGTCGGAGCTGCTGCAGCAGGCGGAAGCCGCAGTCGAACGACTAATGACAGCGGTCAACCGTTCAGGATCAGATGATCGGATTGGGGCGACGGCCTCCCTGTGCATGGGACTTCGCCGGATCCTGTTGACGGTCCGTGGGGACGGGGAGGGTAAGAACCCTACCCTGCCGGGTTCTGAAACGAATGATCAATAATCCCCAGGTCGGCAAGCTGCGCTGACATTTCGGCGCCGTCCGGCGCATAGACCCACGGCACGTTTGGTGTGCGCGAGGACGGCTTGACTTTCGACCGGCCGCCAGCCAGCACTGCCTCACCCATGGTCAGTTGCCGGATGGCGATAGCACGTACGTTCTGCGGGTACTGCTCAGCGAAGTCCGCGTAGATCTCTTCGTCGTGTTGCCCGTTGTCACCGATGAGCAGCCACTTGATGTCGGGGAACTCATCGGCGAGCCGCTTCAGCGAGGATCGTTTGTGCTCCGGCCCGCTCCGGAACCATCGGTCCGGGGTGGGTCCCCAGTCGGTCAGCAGTTTCGGGCCGGCCGGGTAGAGGTTCCGGGAGAGGAACCTGGTCAGTGCCGGGGCCACATTCCAGGCACCGGTTGAGAGGTAGAGCACCGGGGCGCCGGGCGACTGCTGGGTAATCCGCTCCAGCAGCACCGCCATGCCGGGGGTGGCCGCGCGAGCGTGCTCGTCAAGGACGAAAGTGTTCCAGGCCGCGAGGAAGGGCCGGGGCAGCGCTGTGACCATCACCGTGTCGTCAATATCCGACACGACGCCGAAGGTGATGCCCGCCTCAACGACCCGCACCGGCGACTCGACCACCATGCCATCGGCCGACCGGAGAGTAATGGTGTGCCACCCCGGCGTCAGGTGGGCGTCGATCCGCGCATCGACAATGCCGCCGCGATCGGCGGTGACGTGGTGCGTTTCGCCGTCAACCTCTACAGTGACCTTCGCATAACGCACCGGGGCGCTAGTGAAGTTGCGCCAGCCGCGGATACCTTCCTTGATGGTCTTGAGCACTTCGCCGCCCTTGATGGGGGCCATCTCTTCCGGATCAGCGAGCACCACCCGCGCGAGCACGCGGATCCATGTACCCGACCCGTAGCCGGTGTAGGGGATGATCGTCTCCACATGGCCGCGCTTCATGGCGACGTTGGTCTGGACTGAGTGCCAGGCGTCGTCAATACGCATCCCCAGGTGGGTGCGTTCCTTGACTCCGTGGTGATCCGACTCGGGGTGGTTTGATTCGATGCTCGATGACATGGGACCAGTCTTTCACGCCAACAGCCCCGGGATGGTTCAGTAGGGTGGAGGCATGATCGAGACGTGGTGGACCAGATTCCTCGACGGATTCGCCCAGGCCGCACCCCCGGACATCACCCTCATCGAGTTGGCCATCGTGGTGCTCACCGCTGCGGCACTCTCACTCCCCCGTTCGACCTGGCGGTATTTCGGCCTGATCACCACCATCGTGCACGAACTGGGGCACGCCTTCGCGGCACTCATGACGGGCCGGGTGTTGAAGGGCATCACCTTGACCATGGATCATGCGGGGACGACGACGACGATCGGACGGCCGGGGTGGCGGTCCGCGTGGTCTGGATTCTGGGGGTACCCCACTCCTGCCGTCTTCGGGGCAACCCTGGCGTGGGCCGGAATCAACGGGTGGGGAACGGCGGCGCTCTCGGTGGGGGCGCTGATCCTGCTGGCCGCACTCCTGTTCATCCGTAACGGCGCGGGGCTGCTCATCCTGGTGGTCACCCTTGGCGTCTCGGTCCTCCTAGTGGTGGCGTTGCCGGCGCAGTTCACCGGCCATGTTGTGGTGGCGCTTGGCCTGGCACTGCTGGTCGGCTCGGTCAGGGACCTGGGCAAGGTCATCTCGGTGCATTTGCGGCGCCGTCAGGAACTGGACTCGTCGGACGCCTACCTGCTGTACCGCAGCACCGGTGTCCCTTCTCCCGTCTGGCTGGTGCTCTTCGCCCTGGCTATTGCCGGGGCGATGGTGTGGGCGTGGGGGGCGCTCTCTGCTTCACCGCAATTTTTACGCTGGATCGAGTGAAGTATGCGTTTTCCGGCCGAATTAGGGCTACCGTAGGGATGCCACACTGATCGTGGCGCGAACGCGAGACGCGTTCTTCTAAAAATTCGGGAGCATCTTGATGGTATCTCAGCGGGTGAAATCTGTACTCAGTGCTTTTCCGCGCGGTTCGCGACTCCCGGATCCTGCCTGGAATTTCCGCCACCGGCTCATTGTGCTCTTTGCCGTGATCTCGTCGGCGTTTGTAACGGTCTTTTCCCTCACCCAGCATGCCCCCTTCTGGGTGGCGTTGGCGCAGGGCGCCGCCCCCGCCGCCGTGGCACTCGTGGCGTGGAAAGCCCCCGTAGGGAGGCGTTTCAGCGCGTCCTTGAGTTCGGCCTCCCTGATGGTGATCGCCGCCATGGTGGTGCAGATCAGCGGCACTATCGAAGCCCATTTCCTGTTCTTCATCCTGGTCCCCGTGGTTGCGCTGTATGAGGACTGGGCCCCGCTGGCCACTGCCTCGTTCCTGGTGCTGGGTCATCACGCGTTGCTGGGCGTCAGTATGCCGACCACTGTCTACAACCATGGCGCAGCGTACGATCAACCGCTCATCTGGTCCCTGATCCATAGCGCCCTGTTTCTGGCGATGTGTGCGACGAGCATCGTCCATTGGACCATCCATGAGCGGGCCCGCGGTGAGGAAAATACGCTGCTCGACCGGCTGGCATCCCAGGCTCTCCACGACCCCCTGACGGGCCTTGCCAATCGGACCCTGTTGCACGACCGCCTGGCGCAAGCCCTCAGCCTCAGCCAGCGGACCAGCACGCCTGTCATGGTGCTCGCCGTCGATATTGACGGCTTTAAACCGGTCAACGATTCATATGGCCACGCTGCCGGCGATACCCTTCTCGTCGAGCTGGCGCGTCGCCTCGAGTCCTGTATCAGGGCCGGTGACACCGCCGCCCGCAACGGCGGCGACGAGTTCACCCTGCTGCTTCCCGGGACGGGTAGCGATGAGGGCGCGGTGATGGCTCAGCGCATCCTCGCCGCCGTGAGTCCACCGGTTGAGTTGCTCGGAATTCGCCTGCAAATGAGCGTCAGCATCGGGATCGCCGTCAGCACTCCTAACATCCCGGGCGAGGTGCTTCTCCAGGATGCCGACCAGGCGATGTACGCGGCGAAGCACAATGGCCGGGGCGGGTTCGTCATCTTCGACAAGACCCTCGCCGCCGGAGCGCTGGGTACCCTGGTTGTCCACACGGACCACGCGCGCTCCTGGGCCGCCTACACCCAGTCCCTGCGCTCGGAGATCGCCTCGGCCAAGGAACTGGGTCAGCTTCCTGAGCAGACCCGCGGCCCGGAAACGGCACGGCGCACCCTCGAATCAATCATCGCGGCCATCGAACTGCTGCCGCAGGGCCAACAAATGGCCGGGCTGCCGCTTCCAGAGCGAAATGCATTGGAGGAGTTTGTGTTCCATCACGACCTGGTGCAGCACTGGGCCGACACGCTCCGGGCCAAGGCAACGATCCAGGCCGAACGCACGCCCGAAGCCGACCTCTTCTGGCGGGCACTTCGTCAGACGGCACTCAAAGACGAAGCCGACCCGGTCGCTTACACTGACACTGACAGCATCCGGGCCGGCCTCTCACCCAGCTAAGGCTATTTCGCCGTCACCGTGACGACTGGCTTGACCGGCGGCTTCGAGGCATTGACCTGCAGGCCGATGGTCGCCGTCTGACCCTTTCGCAAACTCTTGGTCCAGTCGGAGCCGACACAGGTGACGGACTTCTTCGTCACCGAGGTGCACTTCATGCCCCAGGAGTTGGCAATGCTGATGACATGGGGATCGGTAAACGTTACTGACCAGGTACTGACGTCACGCGCCGCCTTGACCGCGATATTCGCAACGTAGCCGCCGTTCCAGGAGCTCTGCAACGACCATTGGGCGGTGACCGCTGTTGATCCCGTCCCCGGCACCGGAACGGGCTTCGGTGGGGGCGCCGATGTTGGTGTAGGCGTAGGGATTGGTGCCGGTTTGGTAGTGGGGGCGGGCGTCCTGGTGGGGACTGGAGGCGCCGGGGTGGTGGGCGCGGGCAGTGATACCGGCCGCAGAATCGGCTTCAGGGCCGTGAGCTTGGCGGTTTCCGGGGTGCGCCAGTCGGATTTCAGTAATCCGCCAGTGTCGGAGCTGTTGGGATTGAAGGACCAGTAGGCGAAACTGGTGCCATTCGTCGCCAGGTAGCTGACAAGTTTGCTCATCCATTGCTTATCCGAAGTAGTTTCGAGTTTCGAACCAAATTCTCCGACCAGCACCGGCGCAATTCCCTGCTCGGAAATGTAGCCCCAATTAGCGTCCCAAATACCAACGAGGTTCGCCGGATAATTGGGGGCCGAGAACCATTTCTGGGGATAAACCGACGCCGGGTAATCGTGCGGCGAATACACTACCTGGTTGGGGACAGTCAGTTTCACCGGCTTCTTCGCCACATCGGCGAGCCCACCACCCCACCAGGTCCAGGAATCATTGCCCTGGGCTTCGACGCCCTCAACAATGATCAGCAGCTTGGGATTGACCGTCTGGACGGCCTTGCCTGCGCGGGTAGCTGCGGCGTGCCAGTCATGGGCAGGGTTGGTCCCGCCCCACCGGGCCGCCCCGTGGGGCTCGTTGTGGAGGTCGAAGCCGATCACTGTTGGCTCGTTTCTGTACCGGGCGGCAAGCTTTTTCCAGTCGGCGATCCACGTCGCTTCGCTGTACTGGGGGGTGTACCACAGCTCCGACTGGCTAGCGGAGGAGGGCCGGTGACGGTCCAGGATGATGTTCAGGCCAAGCGCCCTGGACTTGGCAATAAACAGGTCCATGACCTGCTGCGGGCTCTTGTTCACCAGCTCAGGGTTGGCGTAAAAGTTGGTGTCCGTGCTGACCTTGCCCGAGGTGATGCACTGGTTGGAGTACGGCAGGCGGATGGTGTTGAAACCCATCGACTTGATCTGTTTGAGTCCGTCGTCCAGTTTGATGGTCCACAGCCCATGCGGTACGCAGTCGGGTGTTTCGAGCCCAAACCAGTTGGCTGCCCTGATGACATAGGGCTGGTTGGCTGCGTCTCGAATGGTGCCGCCCTGCGTGTGCAGCCACCCCGAGCCTTGAGGCGAGACGGTGGCGGCGCGCACCTCAGTGAGCTCTGTTGGTGGCGTAGTAGGTGCCAATACCCCGCACCCGGCTACCGCGAGTAGCACCACCACTGTGGGGACGATTGCCGTCATGAGACGTTTCAGGGGTCCCGCGGTCCTTGCAGCCTGCTCCACCATATGATTCAAGTCCTTCTACGTCAGAACAACTGCTCCCCAATAATCCAAGATGAGAATACGCTAATAATCCGGTGTGAAATGCCTGTGCGAAAGTATGTGCCTCCCGGTGGCGGGGGCGGGGCGGGCAGCACAAAGGCTCAGGTATTCTGGTGGATGGAGAAAGGGGAGCACACCATGGAATTTTCGAACCGGGACGATTCTCCCGCTGTGGACTATTACGCCTGGCCACGGCCGGTGAATTCCCGGCTCCTCAGAATTGTGAAGGCCGTGCTCGGCGCCGCAATGGTTCTTGTCCTACTCACCCAGGTGGTGCCGGCGAGTCTTCTGGGCGGCCTTTCAAACCACTTCTTCACTATCCTGCTTCTGCTGTCCTGGGCTGGTCCTGCCCGGCGCATGATGCGCCGGTACACACCGGGCGGCCGCAACTCCCAGACCACTGACTAGCCGTAGGTCAGCTACACGGTGATGGCCAGTTTTCCCTTCACCGCCCGCTGCTCCAGCTGACGCATGGCCTCCGGCGCCTGAGCCAGGGGGTAAATCCGGTCTACCTGCGGCGTGAGTGTCCCTGCATCGATCAGGCCTGTGATCCGCTCGAGGTCGGCGCCACGCTCCCTGGCCACGAACATTCGGAAGTTCTGCCTGATGAACGGATTCAGCATCACCGCCCGCAAGGACCGGCCGACGCCGATCCAGTTTCCGCCCCCTTCACCACCGACCATGACAGCTGTTCCCCGGGGTGTGAGCGACCTGCGCAGTCGGGTCAGGGACGGATTGCCCCCGATGTCGAGGATCAGATCGTATTTCTGCTGACCTTGGGCGAAGTCTTCCGTGGTGTAGTCGATGACCCGGTCAGCCCCGAGGGAACTGACAAAGTCCACCTTCCCGGTGCTACAGACCGCAGTTGTTTCAGCCCCAAACGCCTTCGCCAGCTGGACGGCGAAACTACCCACTCCCCCTGAGGCCCCCGTGATGAGCACAGACTGCCCCGCCTGGACCCGCCCAACATCCTGTAAGCCCTGCAGCGCCGTAAGCGCGGAGACCGGGACCACTGCCGCGCTCTCAAACGTCGCGCGGGTCGGCTTGAGCGCTAGTTTATCCTCCTTGGCGACTGCGTACTCGGCGAACGAGCCGGCACCAATTCCGTACACTTCATCTCCTACTGTGAACCTTTTGACGCTAGCTCCCACGTGGGTGACAGTCCCAGCCACATCCAGGCCGGGCACTGGCTGACGTGGGGTGCGGAAGCCGAAGGCGGGGCGCAGCAAATAGGGTTTTCCGGTCATGATGTGCCACACTCCCCTGTCCAGGCCAGCGGCATGCACCCTGATCAGAACTTCGTCAGGTGCCGGTGTGGGCCGGGGTACCTTGCCAAGGGTCAGCACTGACTCCGTCCCGTATCCCCGCTGCACGATTGCCCGCATCAGCGTGCCCTTCGACGGGCTACTGCCTTGTTGCTCTTCCCTGATCGCCATGGCCTGCTCCATTCCGCTCGTGGATGGTACTTCCGGGGCAAACGCATTCCCCGTACAAAGTACGAAGATAGTATCGTACATAGTACGAATGTGCGATAGGTTTGATTGATGACTCTCGGCCCCTCATCGAATCCCGGATCGCGCACGCCTCTTAGCCGTGACCGGGTACTGCAGTGTGCACTGGATCTTGCCGATGATGCGGGAATCGCTGCGTTGACCATCCGGTCGCTGGCTCAGGCGTTGGGAACCAAACCGATGTCGCTCTACTACTATGTGGCAAACAAGGAGGAAATACTCGATGGCATTGTCGACCTGGTGTTCGAAGAGGTTGAGCTGCCGTCGTCGTCGGGCCCCTGGCGCCAGGTGATGCATCACCGGGCATCGTCGGTCCGCCGGACCCTGACCCGCCACCCCTGGTCCATTGGGCTCCTCGAGTCACGGTCCACCCCTGGCCTGGCCACGCTGCGGCACCACGAAGCGACGCTGGGCATTCTCCGTCGGGCAGGATTTTCAGTACAGTCGGCCGCGCACGCGTACTCACTCATCGACAGTTACATCTACGGCTTCGCGCTCCAGGAAGCGGCCCTCCCACTGAGCGGATCCGGGCAGATTGCCGACGTCGCGGCCCCGATGGTGGAACGCTTCGCCACGGGCGAGTTTCCCTACCTGCTGGAAATCGCCGCCGAACACGTCCTCAAACCCGGCTACAACTTCGGCGACGAATTTGACGTGGGGCTTGAGCTGATTTTGACGGCGCTCGAGGCATGGATCACCGACGTGCGTCCATGAGAGGATCACGGTGTGGCTAACCGACTGATGCTCCTCGACACCGCGTCCCTCTACTTCCGTGCGTTCTACGGGTTGCCCGACTCCCTCAAGGCTCCTGACGGCACTCCGGTGAATGCCGTCCGCGGGTTGCTCGACATGATCGCGCGGCTCGTGACTGACTACCAGCCGACCCACCTCGTCGCGTGCTGGGACGACGACTGGCGCCCGGCCTGGCGCGTCAACCTCATTCCGAGCTACAAGGCCCACCGGATGGTCAACGCGGTCGACGACGGCGTCGACGTCGAGGAGGTGCCGGAGGGACTGGTCGCGCAGGTGCCGATGATCAGGGAGATCCTTGCCGCCTATGGGATCACTGTGGTTGGAGCGGCAGAGCATGAGGCCGACGACGTGATCGGTAGTCTCGCCGCACAGGCGGACTGCCCGGTCGACATTGTGACCGGCGACCGCGATCTGTTCCAGCTTGTCGACGACGACCGGGACGTCCGCGTGATCTACACGGCCCGCGGCATGAGTCGGCTTGAGGTGCTCACCGACGCCACGGTGGTCAGTAAATACAAGGTGTTGCCCGGGCAGTATGCGGATTTCGCTGCGCTTCGCGGAGACTCGTCCGACGGGCTGCCGGGTGTAGCGGGGATCGGTGACAAGACAGCTGCCAGCCTGCTGCAGGAGTTTGTTGACCTGGACGGGATCATCGAGGCGGCGAACGACAGCGGCTCGTCGATGTCCGCGGCGATGCGGTCCAGGATTACCGGGGCCGCGGATTATCTTGCGGTGGCACCGACTGTCGTCAACGTCGTCCGCGACCTCGATCTCGGCGGAGTGGACGCCGCCATCAAACCCCTTGACCCCGGGCAGCTGGAGCGCGTTGAACAACTCGCCACAAACTGGGCTCTCGGTGGATCCACAGGGCGTGCGCTCAAGGCGCTGGGGAATAGCCCGACGGCTGACTGAGCGAGGGCCCGGCCGCTGCGTGCGGTCGTCACGCGGGAGTTGGTCCGCGAATCGGCGGGGCAGCTAACACTTCATTTTGGCTGGGACCGGCAATATGCTTCCGGCATGGCTATCGCACGCTATCCCAGTGTCGTCATCGACTGTCCCGACGCGGCGTCCCTCGCAACCTTCTATCGAGCACTGCTCGGGTGGACTGTGGATTCCACTGACGGGTGGGCGGACATCCGTCCCGACGACGGCAGTAACTGTATTTCCTTCCAGCAGGTGGACCACTACCAACCGCCGCGCTGGCCGGCCCAGGCCGGCCCAGGCCGGCCCGCAACAAATGCACTTTGACCTGATGGTCGAGGACCTCGACCAGGGCGAGGCGGTAGTGCTCGGTCTCGGCGGAACGAAGGCCGAGGTCCAGCCGGGAACAACCTTCCGCGTCTTCCTCGACCCGGCAAGCCACCCCTTCTGCCTGTGCGTCGAATGAGCAGGGCACCGCACCAGGGGGACTGGATCCATGAGTGAGCCTGCCCTGTCCCCCACCGGGCGCGACCCCCAAGGCTTCGTTGCCGCTGTGCCGCACCCCGTGCGTCGTCAGGATGCCGAGGTGCTCCTCAGCATGATGACCGAGGTCACCGGACAACCGGCAGCCATGTGGGGGCCCACCATCGTTGGTTTCGGGAGCTACCACTACCACTATGAGTCAGGCCGTGAAGGGGATGCTGCGGCAGTGGGCTTCTCCCCCCGCACTGCGAACCTAGTCCTTTACGGGCTCACCAACGGGCCGGCCTCCCAGGAGTTGCTGGGCCAACTCGGCAAACATAAACGTGGGGCCTCGTGCCTCTACGTCAATAAGTTGGCCGATATCGACCTGGTCATCCTGAGGCAGATGACCCTGGACGGCTATCAGCACACCACCCGGTTGTATAACAGTTAGCTCACGTAACCAAGTCGTGCTGTCAGTTCGCGCGTCGGGTCTGTAGTGTCCAAGTCATCCCGACCACCTCGTCCGAAAGCACACCAGTGAAGAAGTCCTCGCCCCTTCTTGCCCTCTCGATTAGCACCCTCCTCCTGACGGGATGCGTCTCCAACGCTGAGCCCTCCGCGGAGGTAACTGCTACAGCCTCCAGCGCCTCACCGTCGCCAACGTCGTCGCCAACGGCGTCACCGTCGTCCTCCGAAGCCCCATCCCCGACCGCCGAACCCTCTGACGAGGCGTCATCGGCCAGCGCAGAGCCGAGCCCCGAGACCTCCGAAGCGCCCGTCCCTGAGCCCACCGACGAGCCAACCGTGGTGGCAGAGCCAACCGAAGAACCCATCACCGAAACCTCCGAACCCCCCATCCCTGGACTATCCGGCAGCTATGACGATCTCGCGCTGGTCCCGGCCTGGGACGGTGTTTATGTGGTCCGCCACGTCGGAACTACCTGGAACGTCGTCGGGTCCGGCTATGTGCCGGGAGCAGAGATCCAGGTAAGTTTTGGCCCCGCCCAGACGGATTCCTCAGTGATTGGATACCCGGTGGTCTACGCGGATGCCAACGGCAACTACAGCTTCCAGATCAGCCTGGTCCCCGATCTGGCGCCGGGAAACTACACGGCGATGGCAGTTCCCCTCACCGGTCTGACCCCCGAGCAAACCGAAGCAGCCAAACGATTTGCACAGATTGAGGTTGTCTCTACCTGGGCGCCGTGACCGCCCGGGGAGAGACAACCCCCTACATCTACTGCTCCAGCTTGATCGCCTTGCGGAGGCTAAGCGCTCCCCCGCCCTGCATGACAGCCCTGCGGTAGATCTTCTCTCCGAGGTGCAGGAGCGCCACCGCCGCTGCCAGGGCAATGACAAGGGACAGCAGGGGCTCCCACACGGCGACCGGCGAGTTCAGGACCCGGATGGGCATCGCCACCGATGACACCACCGGCACATAGGAAGCGACGACCAGGAGCTGGCCCGAGGCAAACAAGCCAACAAACAAGGCTGCGAAAATGAGACCCATCACCGGGGTCGAATTGTTGGTCAGGTCCTCGGCCCTGCTGGCCAGGGAACCGAGGACTGCCCAGATTGCCGCAAGAATCAGAAAACCGGCCAGGAAGAAGACAAAGAACCATCCGGAGGCCGGAATGATGCTCCCGACCAGGTCCGCTGTATCGGTCAGATTGAGGGCGAGCAGCGCTGCTCCACCGTAGAGGGCAAGTTGGACCATGGCGAGAATGGTGTTGCCCAGCACCTTGCCGTACAACAACTGGCGGATCGGTATGGCAGTGGCGAGAATTTCGACCACCCGGTTCTGCTTCTCTTCGACCACCGAGTTGGCGATGGCCATGCCGAAGATGATGGACGCCATGTAGAACAGGAAGCTGAACGCGAATCCGGCGATGGTGGCAAGCAGTTGGTCCTCCTCACTGCCCTCAAGCAGCGACTGTTCCAAGTCCCCGCCGGACAGGAGTTCCTCGGCTGTCGTTCCTGCTGCCGCAGCATTCTGTCCGAGGACGTAGTCGTTCAGTGACTGCCCCAGCACCGCGCTGAGCCCGCCAGGAATCTCGGTCTTGCCGGTGAGCTGCCAGACGCCATTCGTGCCCTGCAGCAGGGCGGCGTCGGCTTCCTCCTCCCGGACCAGGCCCAGGGTACCGTCGTCGGAGTCCACGACGACGGCGGAGACGGTGAGGTTGCCGTCGTCGGCACGGCCCGCCTCATCGGCGAGCTCAACCACGGCGGCCCCCGCCTCGGACTGCACAGCCACGGTGAAGTCGTCACCGCGGTTCATCATGAAGGCGTTGAACACCACGCCTGCGACGATGAGCACCAGCGTGATGAAGGTGCTGATGGCGTAACTGCGGTCCTTGGCTTTGATCATCACCTCCCGCAGCGTCACGATCAGCCAGGGCGGCTGGGTGCCGCTGCCCTGCGGCGCGGGATGGGGCGATGCTGCGTTGCCCGCCCGGTCCTTGACCGGCGTTTCGGTGCTCATTGGGATACCTCCCGGTAGATTTCGCTCAGGCTTGGCCTGATCCGGCTGAATTCGTTGACGCTGCCGCGGGTCATGGCAGTGGCGAGGAGACGCTGCGCGGCGTCGTCGTCGTCCAGTTCCACCACCGCGTCCTGCCCGGCGACGTCGATGACGCGCACCCCGGGTTCTTCCCTGACCCATCCGGCGTCGGGGGCCACCGACAACCGGTGGCGGCGGGGCGCGGTGGCCCGGAGCTCGTCACCTGAGCCGGACGCGACGAGGCGCCCCTGCTGCAGGACCACCAGGTTGTCGCACAACCGGTCCACCAGATCCAGCTGGTGGCTCGAAAACAGTACAGGGACACCGTCGGCAATGCGGTCGCGGAGGAGCTCCACCATGGAGTCGACAGCCACGGGGTCCAGGCCGGAGAAGGGCTCATCGAGGATCAGGACCGATGGCCGGTGTAGGAGGGCTGCCGCGATCTGGACTCGTTGCTGGTTCCCGAGAGACAGCGACTCGAGCTTGTCCTTTCCGCGGCCGCCGAGCTGGAACCGGTCCAGCAGCCCCTGCGCCTGTGACCGTGCGTCGGAGGCTGTCATCCGGTGTAGCTGGCCGAGGTAGACCAACTGGTCGAGGATCGGTTGTTTGGGGTACAGCCCGCGCTCTTCGGGCATGTACCCGAAGGTTGACCTGTCGTCGGCCGTGATGGCGCGGCCGTCCACGAGTATCTCCCCACCGTGGGCAGAGAGCACACCCATGATCATCCGCATCGTGGTGGTCTTGCCCGCGCCGTTTGCTCCGACAAATCCCGTCATTTTTCCTGACGGGATGGTGAAGCTCACGTCGTCGACGGCGGTGTTGTCACCGAACCGCCGGGTGAGGTTCCTAACCTGCAGCATGTATGGCCTCCTGTGTGTTCCTGCAATCAACAGTAGGCACCCCCGCCGTCCAGCGGATGAGTCAAAAGGCTGAAACTGCTACTCCCCCGGACGGATGAGGCCGCTCTCGTAGGCGAACACCACTGCCTGCACCCGGTCCCGTACCTGGACCTTCGCCAGGAGGGAAGAGACGTGTGACTTCACTGTCGCTTCCGCCAGGAAGAACCTCGCAGCGAGTTCGGCGTTGCTCAGGCCGGTGGCCATGCTGGCAAGGATTTCCTTCTCGCGCTGGGTCAACGATTCAAGGCGTTGACCCAGCTCGCTGCCGGGCCGGGCGCCGGGCGCCGTCCGGCCCTCCGCGTCGAGTGACTTGGCGAAGCGTTCGATGACCCTGACGGTGACTTCCGGCGCGAGCAGTGCGTACCCGCCGGCGACTGCCTGCACCGCCGCAATGAGGTCATCGGGGTCGGCGTTCTTCAGGAGGAACCCGCTGGCGCCGCTGCGGATTGCGTCGAAGAGATAATCATCGCGTTCGAAGGTGGTCAGGATGATGACTTTTCCGCGGTGGGCTTTGGCGATCTGCTCGGTGGCCTGGATGCCGTCCAGCACGGGCATCTGGACGTCCATGAGGATCACGTCGACGTCGTGCTGGCCGATGAAGTCAACCGCCTCCTGGCCGTTGGTGACCTGACCCACCACCTCGATGTCATCCTCGATGGAGAGCATGGTCGCGAAGCCAGCGCGGACCAACGCCTGGTCGTCGGCAAGCAGAACGCGGATGGAGTCCATGGAGCTGTCCTTCTGGGTTAGTGAAGCAGGAACCGGGCGCGAACACGCCACCCGCCCTCGGACCGGGGCCCAATTTCGGCGGTGCCCCGGTGCAGCGCAACCCGTTCACGGATGCCCTGGAGGCCAAACCCGGAGCCGGACTCCGCGGTGGGCCGCGGCATCCCATTGTCCACCGTTTCCAGCTCCACCCAGCGCTGGTCTCCTGCGCGTCCGGTCCGGAGGGTCATCATGACGGATCCTGCAGTTGAGTGGCGCCGCACGTTGGTCAGGGATTCCTGGGCCGTCCGGAACAGGGATAGCGCCAGCGGAGCAGAGACACTGGCCAGCGCACCGGGCGCGTCTTCCACCCGGCTGAAATTCACGGGGAGGCCAAGGTCACGGTGTTGGCGTGCCAGGTCCTCGAGGTCGTCGAGTCCCGGTTCCGGACGCCGCCCGCCGTCGTCGGTGTCCCCAAGCTCGCTTGTCCCGGATCGGAGGACGCCGAGGAGATTCCGCATGTCGGTTACCGCCTGCCGGCTGGCTTGTTCGATGGTCCGCAGGGATTCCACTGCAACATCTGGCTTCCTGTCGATCACCCGGCGCGCGGCACCGGCCTGGACGCCGATGACCGAGACGTGGTGCGCGACGACGTCGTGCAGTTCCCGGGCGATGCGCAATCTTTCCTCGACCACCGCACGCCGCGCAAGCTCTCCGGCCTGGTGGGTGATCTGCTCCGCCTGCCCGGCCAGTTGGGTGCGCTGCAGCGCGTTACGCCACGAGGACATACCGGCGAGGATGGCGCCGCCGAAGTACGCGAAGTTCACCAAGAAGTTGTAGACCGCCACGGACGTCAACGGATCGAGGATTCCGCCGGTGAAGTCGGGGTTGTCCTCGGTCTGCGCGAGTACGCTGTCGAAAGTGTTGGCGACCGTCAGGGCCAGGATGAGCCACAGGGTCATCGCCGCTACCACGACGGCGATGCCGACCCACAGCATCCGCCGGTCTTTGGCCCACGCGATGGCCGAGTACAGGGAGGCGAAGTACGCCACCTGGTAGGACAGCTGAAGGGAAACCATGGGTGAGAGCAGGCTGAGCCCAATGAAGAGTGCCGACATCACCAGCATGACCATGACCGGGTATTTGCGGCGAAGTACCAGGGGAACGATCATCAGCGCCAGCACGCCGTGCTGGACCCACGCGGGGTGGCTGTCCTCCGCTACCATCCCGAAGCCCCGGGTCAGTTCCAGGGCGAAGGCGCTGACCAGCGCGAACAGAATGACACCGATGACATCCCTGCGGAGCTCGTCCCTGGTGGGGCCGGGCCGTTCCCAGTTGTTGTCACCGTTGTCGATTGTCTGGGATTTCAGGCGCGCGAGGAGGGTCACCGGTCCGGCTTTCGGGGAGCAGGGCGCGCGGAATCGATCATGAGTGCCAGTTTAGTCAGCGGGGGTGCCCTCCGGCTCCCCCGGGAGGCCTAGTCCGATCGGATGAATTCCCCCTTTGACTCAACCCAAGGGGTGTTGACTCGCTGCAACGGGTGGGGATCCTAGCCGAGGATCGGGGCCTGCCCCGCGTACCCGGTCGCCTGCTCGAAGCCGTAGGCGACCTGCAACAGCTCAACATCCCTGCCGTGGGCCATCGAGAGTTGCAGACCAACCGGCAGACCGCCCGGGCTGAAGCCAGCCGGCACCGAAACTGCAGGGATTCCCGTCGCGGAGATGAGGCACGCGGAGCGCATCCAGTCGAGATAGGTCTCGAACTGTACGCCCTCCACCGATGTGGGGTATCGCAGGGACGCGTCGAAGGGCAGCACCTGCGCTGTAGGACTGGCAAAGACGTCGAACCGTTGGAAAAAGTCATCCACCCTGCCTGCGAGCCTGGTCCTCGCGAGCGCAGCATCCACCAGATTCCGCCCCGTCAAAACCTTGCCCTGTTCAACGTTCCACTGCACTTCGGGTTTGATCACGTCGCCGTGATTTTCCAGCAACGCTCCGTAGGCGAGGAGGAAGTCGAACGCGCGGGTGGTGGCGAAGACCTCGTCGGCGTCGCGCAGGTCCGGCGCCGCCTCCTCGACCACTGCACCCAACTCAGCGAATACCCGCAGCTGGGATTCGAGGACCCTCAGCACTTCCTTCTCCACCGGAACGCCCAGGCCGAAGTCGGGCGACCAGGCGATCCGCAGACCGGTGAGATCCCGCTGCAGCGGGTCACTGAATCTCGCGCCGCCGAGCGGGAAGGGGTACGGGACCGCTGGGTGCGCGCCGGCGACGACGCCCATCCCCAACGCCACGTCCTCGACGTCGCGCGCCATTACCCCGGTGCGCCCCAGCCAGGCCCAGGCGTTGCGGGTCGGCGCCATCGGAAGAACACCGAGCGAGGGCCTGAACCCGACAATGTTGCAGAACGACGCCGGAATCCGCAGGGATCCGCCCATATCACTGCCGTCGCTGAGGGGCTGGATACGGGAGGCGATCGCCGCGGCCGCACCCCCGCTGCTTCCTCCGGCGCTCACGGTGGTGTCGTAGGGGTTGGTGGTGGTGCCGAAGACCTCATTGAACGTGTGGGATCCGGCGGCGAATTCGGGAACATTGGTCTTCCCGGTGGTCACCACTCCGGCCCTCTTGAGCCGGGCGATCACCAGGTCATCAAACGTGGGGACATGGTCCTTGAAAATGACCGATCCCTGGGTGGTCCGCAGCCCCTTGGTGTTATTGGTGTCCTTATGAGCCATCGGCAGTCCGTGCAGTGGTGGCAGGTCAGCACCGGATGCCGTCAGTGCGTCGGCGTCGGCCGCCAACTGCTGCGCCCCCTCCCGATCCTGGGTCACCACCGCATTGATCCGCCCATTGATGGCATCAATCCTGTCAAAATGTGCCGTCAATACCTCGCGGGCCGAGATGTCCCGACGCCGGATCGCAGCGGTCAGGGCCGTGGCCGAGAGGTCCATGAGGCAGCCGGTCATCGCGCCACTTTCGACAGGATGGCGGTCATGGCTGCTCGGACCCCGGTGGTGAGGGTGGGTTCCAGATCCGGGGCGAAGTACGGCGAGTGGTTACCCGGAAGGGGTGTGTCGGCGTCGAGCCGTTCCTGGGCGTAGGCACCAAACATCCAGTACACGGAGGGGACGCCGATCGCCGTCGCAAACAGACCGAAGTCCTCGCTGCCCATCACTGGGGGAACCTCGTTGACGGAGCCCTCGCCCAGCGTCAGGTGGAACTCCTTGATCAGCGCATCAGTGGTGTCGGGGTCGTTGTAGCACTGGGGGAAACTGGAGATCTCCTCGATGGCGGGGGCTGGTGCCCCGGATGCATCCGCTTCGGCTTTGATGATGCGGCGCAGCGAACCGAGCACCACTTCCCTCACCTCTGGGTCGAAGGTGCGGACGTTGACTGAGAACTCCGCGGTGTCGGGGATGATGTTTTCCTTCAACCCGGCGTGGAAGGTGCCGATGGTCACCACGGCCGACTTCATCGGGTGCACCTCGCGGGCCACGATCGTCTGGATCCGGACCACCATGTGCGCGCCAAGGACGATGGGGTCAATCGACTGGTCCGGCTGTGAGCCGTGCGCCTGGCGGCCCTGCACGGTGATCTTCCAGGAATCCGCCATGGCCATGGCCGTCCCCCGGCTGATGTTCACCGTCCCGGCCAGGCCCGGCCACACATGCTGACCGTAAATCACCTCGGGCTTCGGTGCCTTATCCCAGATGCCGTCCTCCACCATGGCCTTGGCTCCCGCAGCCGTTTCCTCACCGGGCTGGAAGATGAACACCACGGTGCCGGCCCAGGTTTCGGTACCCTCGGTGAGCAGCCGGGCCGCGGTCAGGGCTGCGGTGATGTGCGTGTCGTGGCCGCAGCCATGCATTACCGGCACGTCGGTGCCGTCAGCGAGTGTGCCCCGCGCCCGGCTGGCGAAGTCCAGCCCAGTGTCCTCCAGCATGGGTAGGCCATCGGTATCGGCGCGGAACCCGACCACCGGGCCTTCGCCGTTCCGCAGGACGCCGACCACGCCCGTCCCCCCGCAGAGGTATGCCTCGATCCCGAGGTCCGTCAGTGCCTTCAGGATGAAGTCGGCGGTTTCCGTCTCCTGCATGGATAGTTCGGGGTGGGAGTGAAGGTGTCGGTAGATCTCGTGCATGGCGGTGCGGTGGTCTGCGGACAGCTCAAGCGGGATGGTCTCGGTAGTCATGGGGTTCCTATCGTGGGAGAAGTGGCGGCACTGGATCAGGCTTCGGGTTGGTCCTGAGACACGGGGGTTGGGGCGGTTTTGGACCTGAGGAACCAGGCGAGGACGGCGGTCAGCAGGACCACGATACCGGTGGCGGGTTTGGCGAGGGCAGGGACGGCAGGTACCAGGACGAACAGGACGACGGCGGCGACCACGACGGCGATCACGGTGACCCGGGGCTGCCTCATGGTCACGATGAGCTGAACCAGGACGGCGCCGATGATGCTCGGAAAGATGTAGAGACGGGCGACGTCGACGATCCCGGTGGGAATGATGCTCACCAGCCAGGTACCAAGGACACCCACGAACAGCAGCATCGAGAACACGTGCACCATGGCTGCCCCGCAGATGGCCATCAGGGCCGAGAACTCTCCGCGCTTGGTCCCGGCTTTCGCCCCGATGCTGGCCTGGGCGACCAGGGCCGAGGGCAGCAGTTTGTTGGCAATGTTGCCGATCATGAACGCCTGGTACATGGCAGCCGGGCCAAGCACCGGGTAATAGGTGATGGGTTCGACAATCCAGAGGACGAAGAAAGCAGCGGCGACGGCGAAGAAGGCCGTCCAGATCATGCTCGGCGTGATGCCGAGGTCGGTGAAGAGGACCAGGTAGATCGGCGCGGCGAGGGACAGCAGCAACGCGAAGATCATGGTGATGCGTCCCCACCGGGACGTGGTGCGGTCAAACTGGTCGACGGCCGCGGTCTGTTCAGCAGTGGCAGTGAAAGTCATGGCGTGGTTCCTTTCGTTGAGGGGGTTGCTGCTCAGGCCGCTGCGGGGGCGAGGCCGGCGGTGTGGGCGACATAGGCGACGGCGAGGCCCACCAGGATCGCGATCCCGAGGCCCCACTCACGGAGCCATGGGGCAGACAGGGTTTTGGCGAGGAAGAGGCACCCGCCCATCACCAGGGCTGAGACGATCACGGTGATGATGTGAACCGGAGTTTTCCCCAGTTCGGCGATCCCGAGGCTGGCGAAGGCGCCGATCAGGGCGGCCGCCGGAACGATCGCCATCAGCGCAGGGTTGACGTGGCGGAGCTTGGAGTCGCCCCGCTTCAGCAGTGGGGTGAGCACCAGGGTGGCGATCATCCACATGGCACCCGACATGCTCATGGCCATGAACGCGACGACGAACACCGCCTGGGTGTAATCGGGCCCGCCCAGTGTTGCGCCCATGGTGGCGGCGGCGAGGGACGCCGACGCCGATTCTGTTGCCGCCGATCCCACCAGACCGATCCGGACCAGCACTGCCGGCGTGCCGAAGAGTGTGAGCAGGGCGACGCTGACCAGGACCACGGCGAGGGACGGGCCGATGGCGGCTACCGCTCCGGCACGGAAGGAGGTCTTCAGCTCGGCCTGGGAAATGCCCGCCGAGGGACCCGCTTTTTGCGCGGCCCGCATATAGATCACTGATTGAAGGATGATTGCACCGAAGACGCCGATGGCAAGGATCCAGAGAATCGGGATGTTGGCAATGGCGAGGATATCGGTGGATCCTCCGGGGATGACTGCGGTTTTCATGGCTGCTCCAGTGGGACTGAGTGTCGGGTCAGGGGTGCCTGGTCGAGGGCGATCAGGGTGTGGGCGAGGGCTGTCACACCGGTGGCTGCGTCGGTGAAGTCGGTCCACTCCTCCGGACAGTGGCTTTTGCCCCCGGCTGAGGGGATGAAGATCATTCCCATTGGCGCGAGAGTGGCCATGTGGACGGCGTCGTGGGTGGCCCCGCTGGGTACCGGCATCCACGGAATGCCGAGGGTGTCGGCAACCCGGGCGGCGGTGTCGTGAACACCGGGGTGGGTCTGCACCACCTCGTTGTCGGTCGACCAGGTGAAGTCGACGTCGACACCGTGGTGCCGCGCCTGGCCCAGGATCTCTTGGGCCAGGCGTCCCTTCACGCCAGAGAGCCACTCGGCGTCGACGCTGCGGACCTCGCTGGTCATCCTCACCAGCGATGGCACCACGTTGGGTGAACGGGACTCGGATTCGACCCGCGTGGTGGTGGCAACCCCGTGGGTGGGCGCTCCGCACCCTTCCCTGCGGACGGCGAGGACCGCTTCGGCCGCAGCGACCATCGCGTCCGCACGGTCGGTCATGGGGCGGGTTCCGGCGTGGTCGGGTGAGCCGGTAAAGACCGCGAGGAGCCGTTGGATGCCGGCGATGCCAGTGACAATGCCGAGGGGCAATCCCCGCTGTTCGAGAGTGGGTCCCTGTTCGATGTGCAGTTCAAGAAAGGCATGCAAAGCAGTGAAGCGGGCCCAAGCGGAGGAGAGGGTCGACGCCGGGTCGAGGCCGTAGTCCGAGTAGCTCCGCCCGAGGGTCACCCCGCGGTAATCGGTGCGGTCCAGATCCTCGACGGTGAGCTCGCCGGCCGCGGCGCGGCTGCCGAGGCAGCTCAGACCGTACGGGTTGGATTCTTCGCCGAAGAAGTCCACCACCAGGAGATCACGGGTCAGGGCGGTGTCGCTCTGGCGCAACTGCCGCACCGCGTCGATAGCGCCGAGTACGCCGACGATCCCGTCGAAGCGGCCCCCGCCGTCCACCGTGTCGGTGTGGGAGCCGGTGACCAGCGCAGGCGCGTTGGGGTTGGTTCCGGGTAGGCGCCCCACGATGTTGCCGGCCCGGTCGGTGTGAACTTCAAGCCCGGCCTCGGTCATCCGCTGAACAGTCCACTGCCGGGACTCGCGGTAGGCCTCGCTGAAGACGTCCCGGGTCCAGCCGGGGCGGGAGGCATCACGATAGTCGGCGATTTCCAGGATGCCGGTTTCCAGCCGTTCGGCTGTTTCGGCGGTGGGGCTCATGGTCAGCACGGTGACCTTTCGTCGTCGTAACACTGACGTTGTGCAAACGTTTGCATAACGTGGCAAAACACCATAACGGCCGTTTGCATATGATCTTCATCACACTACTCACCCAGCGTTTCGTCAAGGTTTCGGACGAATTAACTTCTTGACGAGGGGGATTCAGTGCAAACCATTGCACGCGGGTCGGGGTGGGGCCTTAGACTGCGCTAAAGGTGTGGAAAGACTGCGCAATGGTGTGGAAGGAGTACTGCGATCGCTGATCACCCGGGGTGGGAACGCCAGAAGCCCGTCACCCTGGCAACAGTGGCCAGGCACGCCCAGGTCCATGTATCCACCGTGTCGCGCGCCCTCAGCGAAGATCCTGCCGGAGTTGGCATCGAGACGGTGCGGCGGGTCCGCGAGCTCGCCGCGATGCTCGGGTACCACCGGGATGTCGGAGCGGCGGGCCTGCGCACCGGAAGCTCACGGCTCATTGGGGTCCTCGTTCCCCGGCTGACCGACCTGGTGCTGGCCACCATCTACGAGAGCATCGACGCCGCGGCCGGCACCGCCGGCTACACCACCGTGGTGTCGAACACCCTCGACGACCCGCTGCGACGCCGGGCCCGGCTCGACGCGCTGCTGTCCCGCCGGTTGGACGGGGTCATCATCGGCGATTCCCATGTCGGAGACACCGCTGCGTTCGAACTACAGCAGCGCGGAGTCCCCTACGTCCTGGTGATGCGCAAACTTGAGGGTCACCTGTCGGTGACCACCGACGATCACCTGGGTGGACGCCTCGCCGCAGAGCATCTACTGGCCCTGGGACACACCCGCGTGGGGGTGATCGCCGGCGACCTCCTGGCCAGCACCGGGCTGCAACGGAGTCAGGGTTTCCGGACCGCCTTCGACGCGGCCGGCTACCCGGTCGAGGACCACTACGTGGTGAACTCCGGCTTCGGCGCCCTGGCGGGACGGATGGCCGGCGACCAACTGATGCACTTCCCCACCCCGCCGACGGCCATCTTCGCCGTCGACGACCTGACCGCCGTCGGCGCCATGGGTGCCATCCGCGCTGCGGGCAAGCGGCTCCGGGAGGACGTGGCGATGATCGGGTACAACGACGTCGACCTCGCCGCCAACCTGCCCGTTCCCCTCACCTCGGTCCGTTCGGCCCTCAGCGACATGGGCCGACTCAGCTTCGAGGCACTGCAGCGGCGGATCAACGGTGAGGAAGCCGAGTCGGTGCTCCTCAAACCGGTACTGATTCCCCGGGCCACGACCGTGGAACGCTGGGAGTAGGGCCCGGCGGGAACTGCTGTCAGGTGCCGGCCCTTGAGCGACTTGTCCCTGAAGCTCCAAAAACTGGTCCAGAAGTCCATAGCAACTTCCTATCTGATCCGACGCGCCGTTCGGGGCGTCCCGTGCAGGATTAGCGTAGCGGCGCTACTGCGCCAGCGTCCGCGCCTTGATGAGCTCATATTCCTCGGCACTGATGGTTCCGGCGTCGAGCAGGGCGCGTGCTTTTGAGATCTCATCGCTCAGACTCGCCCCGGAAACCGACCGCATGTACTCGGCTTGAGCGTCCCGGCGCTCAGTGACCAGTTGATGCCCACGACCGTCCAGCCTGCTCCCCGGCCGTGCCGGGCCCGCCTACGGTAGGTTGAACCCTGAGCCCCCTTAAAGCAGACCCGCAAGGTGAGCGGACTACCGAAGAGCACGGTCTCAGCAATGTCTCCAGCGCCAGGAACCCATTCACCCACCGGTTTCACAGCCCTGAGGGGTTGGCTGCGGAGAACCAGGCCTTTCCCTTATGCGAGGGAGGTGGCCAGCACCGCCATGGCCCTCTTTTATCTGGTGGGCGGCATGTCAATGATGCTGGTCCTGATTTTCCCGCACCTCCGACGATGGACAACAACCTTCTGATCTTCCTGGGGACGCCACTCATCGTGATCGGAGTGACTGTCTACGCCTTGCGCCGGCGGTTCCCCCTTGCCGCCCTGCCGTGGATGTTGGCCGCCGGCGCGGTCCTCATCACCGTCCTGACCGTCACCGGAGGCAGCACTGCGGTCACCGTTTCCTTCAATTTCTTCTACCTGTGGGTAGTGATCTACGCCCTGCTGTTTCTCAATCCACCGGCGGCCGCGCTGCAGATTGGGTTCGCCGGAGCCGCCTACGGGGCTGCGGCACTGCTGCTCAGCCGACAGACCGAACAACAACTGACCGCGTTCGAGCCAATCACCCTCATCGCTGTCATTTCCACCACCAGTGGTGTGGTCATGTGGCTCTCTCAGGCTCGGGAGCACAGCGAAATTGACCCGTTGACGCTGTTGATCAACCGCCGCGGGCTGGACCGGATCCTCCACGCGGCCCTGAGGGAAGACGATCTCTCAACCGGACCTGTCGTCGCCGGGCTGATCGACGTCGACCATTTCAAACAGGTGAACGATCTTCAGGGCCACGCTGCAGGGGACCAGCTTTCGGAGAACCTCGCCAGCGGCTGGTCGGCGGTCCTACGATCGGGTGACACGCTGGGCAGAATCGGCGGCGACGAGTTTGTGGTCCTCCTGCCGGCATGCTCCCCCGCCGAAGCCGCCCTTCACCTATCGGTCACCTGTTCGGTTGGAGCTGCCCTGTCGGAGCCGGGAGACAGCGCGTCGATGCTGCTCGGCCGGGCGGATACAGCCCTGTACCGGGCGAAGAATATGGGGCGCGACCGGGTGGTGTGGGCGGTTGCCTGAGATGATCGGGTAAAAAGAAATCCGCTGAACCACCTGAGGTTTTCAGTTGGTCCAGCGGATCAGTGGTGGAGCTAAGGGGATTCGAACCCCTGACCCCCTGCATGCCATGCAGGTGCGCTACCAGCTGCGCCATAGCCCCAATTCCTTGGTGCCACCCCGCCGAACCGGCCGGAGCAACTTGTTTAGTTTAGTCAAAAATCCGCCCCCTGCAAAATCGGCCGGATCCAGACGCCGCCAAAGCCGTCACTAGCCCTCCAACGGGGTTGACGGCATCGAGGCCAGACCCACATTGTGTTCGATCAGCTGCCACCTCGTGGGTAAGCCCGCGCCGCCGTCCAACTCTTCAAGAACCGACCAATGGCAGTTGGAAACACCGGACAGCGAAGACCAGAGGTGAGGGGGTAATCCCATCAGCGCCGCCAGTCCGGCACGGATCGCGCCGCCATGGCTCGCCACGACCAGAGTCTCGCCCACTGCAAGGCCGGCGGCGGCGTCGAGCGTGCCCTTCGCCATTCGTTGACCGACGTCCACCCGGCTCTCAGCCCCGCCGGCACGCACCTCGGGGTCACCACCGCGCCAGGCTTCCTGGTCAGCGGGAAACCGCGCAGCGATGTCGGCGAAGGCCAGGCCCTGCCACTCCCCCGCATTGGTTTCACGCACCCGGGCATCCAGGTGCACCGACAGCCCCGTCAGCGAGGCCAGCTCATTGGCCGTGTCGGCTGCACGAGCCAGGTCCGAAGAGATCAGCCGCGCCGGGGCGAGGTGCGCCAGTTCGGCGGCAGCCTCCCGTGCCTGCTGCCGTCCCACCTCATCGAGTGGAATGTCCTCCTGGCCCTGAAACAGGCCACGCGCATTCCACTCCGTCCGCCCGTGCCGCCAAAAGATGATCCTTCGGACGCCGGCTGAGTCAGCGGCGCCAAACCTCACTCGGCAGCGGAAGCAGCGTCGCCCGGTGCAGCTGGGGTGGTTTCGAGCTGCAGGTCAATGACCGGGCAATCACCCCAGAGACGTTCGAGTGCGTAGAAGACACGGTCTTCCTCGTGCTGGACGTGAATGACCACATCGAGGTAATCCAGCAGGACCCACCGGCCCTCACTGCGTCCTTCACGCCGCACGGGCTTCAGCCCCTGCTTGGACAGCTCTTCCTCGATGCCGTCGACAATCGAATTGACCTGCCGTTCGCTGGATGCCGAAGCAACCAGAAAGACGTCGGTTATTGCCAGCCGTTCGCTGACATCAATAGCAACAATGTCCTGACCGATCTTCTCCGACGCTGCATGCGCAGCCGACCGGGCAATCGCGATGGACGTTTCGTTAGCGCTCACTTATCTCCTTGTGTGTGGTCAGTCATGATGTTCAATTGAAGACACCGGCAATCATCATGATTCCGGTGATCAGCGCCAAAGCGCCCAGACTGACAATGGAATATTGCATTAGCTGCAGGCGCTTGACCCGCGCCAGCCCCGCCGTCATGGCATCGAGTGGTTCAAGCCCATGCGCTGTCCGCGCACCGATAGGAACTGCCGCCCCTGATACAGCATGGGGGATCGGCTCGGCCGGGTGAGCCGACACAGGGCCCGCCGGCGCAGGGCCGACCGACGCACCAGCCGACGGTGACGCCTTCGGTGCCGTCGGGGGAACACCCGGAACGCGGATGAACTCCTTCGGCGAAACAATCGAGAGATTGTGCGCGGTGGTGGGATCGTTGGGGTTCGGTTTACGCTGCTCGTTGGCCTGCGAGAGCTGCTGCATCTTCTGCGCACGGCTATTGAGCACTGAGGCACGCTCGGCCAACGCCTTCTGCTGCGCCAGGATCTCGAGGTCGACGGTGAACGGATCATCCTGCCGGGCAGCAGCCATCTCGGCGACCTGCTCCTGCGCCTCACCGACAATGGCCTGCCGGGCGGCCAGCGCCTGCTCAACGCTCATCTTGTCGACAGTGGGTGCGGCCTGCGGATCGACCGCTGCGGCTGCCTGCCCGGTCGGTTCGGTGGAGAGCCCGCCGGTGTCGAGGGCCGGCTCGTCTGACCGGCGACGGCGGTCCCGCCTGCCGCCCTCACGCACGGGTCCCAGCCCTGCGACCGGGCGGTCGACCTCGAGTGCAGGCTTGGCATCCGGGGTGCGCGGCAGCGTCGGGTGGCTTCGCGTTGCGGTGCTGACCTGCTGGGTGCGACGTTGCCTGCGTGACGGCTCAACCGCCGGCTCGGAGGTGGAGCGTTGTTCAGCCAGGGCACGGTACGCCCGCAATGCTTCACGGTCCCTGGCCCTGGTCTGGGAAAGCCGTTCGCCAGGGTGGGTGGACTGGGCGTCCACCGGTGCGTCAGCGGCGCGGCGGCTGCGCCGTTCCGCTGGCGGGTGTCCTTCGGCGGGCTGACCGGTTGGCACCTGTCCCGAGGTTACCGGATCACCGGACTGGTGCTTGTACGGTTCTTCCTCAGCAGTCGTCCCGCGGGTATGCCGAAGAGACTTCCGGCTGTGTGCGGATTCGTTGCTGTTACTCATTGCTTTCTCACCCAGTAGTAGATTTCATGTCGTTGTGTACACCACGCTGGCCGTCTGGCGTAGTGGCTGTGGCCGCGTCCCGGTACAACCCGTGCTTGGCGATGTATTGCACCACACCGTCGGGCACCAGGTACCAGACAGGATCCCCGAGGGCCACCCGGCGCCGGCAGTCCGTCGAGGAGATAGCCATCGCCGGCACCTCCAGCAGGCTCACGTCCCGGCCTCCCCCGTCGAGTTCGTGGCCCGGTCGAGTGACTCCGATGAAGTGGGCCAGAGACCACAGCTCATCGACATTCTTCCAGGACAGGATCTGGGCCATCGCGTCCGCACCGGTAATGAAAAACAGTTCAGCTTCAGGCCGTGCCGCCTTGAGATCGCGCAGCGTGTCAATCGTGTAGGTGGGACCGGGCCGATCAATATCCACCCTGCTGACGGTGAAGCTTGGGTTCGATGCCGTTGCGACCACCGTCATCAGGTACCGGTGCTCGGCGGCGCTCACCTCCCGCTCCGCTTTCTGCCAAGGCTGCCCGGTGGGGACAAACACCACCTCATCAAGGTTGAACACCGCGGCAACTTCACTCGCCGCCACCAGGTGACCGTGGTGGATCGGGTCGAAAGTTCCACCCATGACGCCTAAACGCCACGGGCTCCCGTCCGGGTGTGTTCTGTCAGCTGGATTCACGTCGTGTAACTTAGGTCCTTCCCCCTTACCGCGTTTAGCGGTGTGAGGATTCGCCGTGGTCGTGCTTGTTGGGGTGCTGCTTGTGCGGATCGGCATGCTCCTCAACGGCTTCGTGGCGGTTACCGAGGCTGGAGAAGGCAAGAGTCACGAACATCAGGGCCACCAGGGCGCCCATGATGATGACCCCGTAGAGCACTGGGTCCATCGGCAGTTCGACGACCGTGTGTTCCCCGCCAGTCTCGCTCGCTACGAGGGTGGCAGTGAGCAGCTGAGAAAGCATAAATTCTCCCCTTGAGATTTGAGGTGCTGGTTAGCCGGTCAACACCAACCGGCGGATAGGTTCCCTACCATGTTACGCGCTTCGCGGCATCGCCTTAGGACCGGACCTGGCCGTCACCCTGCAGGATCCATTTGGTGGTGGTCAGCTCGCGCAGGCCCATGGGACCGCGGGCATGCATTTTCTGCGTAGAGATCCCCACCTCGGCCCCCAGACCCAGCTCGGCGCCGTCAGTGAATCGGGTCGAGGCATTGACGATCACTGCCGCCGAGTCAATGTTCGCGATGAACCGCTCAGCATTCCCCAGATCATTGGTGATGATGGCTTCGGTGTGCCCCGACGTCCACTGCCGGATGTGGTCGAGGGCCTGGTCCAGGGAATCAACAGTGGCGACCGCAAGGTCGAGGTCCATGTATTCGCGGGCCCAGTCATCATCGGTGGCAAGGTCAGCCCCGACGCCGTCGGGCAGGGCGTCCAAGGTCCGCTGGTCGGCGTGGAGCCGCACCCCGGCGCCGGCCAGGGCCCTGAGCACGTCACCAGTGGCGCTGGCGTCGCGGTGCAGCAGGAGCGTTTCCACGGTGTTGCAGACACTGGGTCGCTGGGTCTTGGCGTTGAGCAGAATGTCGACGGCCATCGCCGGGTCAGCGCTGTGATCGACAAAAATGTGCACGTTGCCCTCGCCGGTTTCAATCACCGGTACGGAGGACCGGGTGACGACCGTCTGGATCAGGTCCCGGCCGCCGCGGGGAATGAGAACGTCAACCCGGCCGCGCGCCGTCATCAACACGTTGGCGCCCTCCCGTCCGTACTGGTCCACGCTCTGCACAGCATCGGCGGGAAGACCCGACCGGACCAGGGAGTCCCGGATCAGGTCCACCAGTGCCGAGTTGGTGTGGGCTGCGGCGCTTCCGCCGCGCAGGATCACGGCGTTGCCGCTCTTCAGCGCCAGGCCGGCAATATCGACGGTCACGTTGGGCCGCGCCTCATAGATGGCAGCTACGACGCCCAGCGGCACGTGGACCTGGCGCATCCGGACCCCGTTGGGCAGGGTCTGCCCCCGCTCCAGCGAGCCGACTGGATCGGGGAGCCCGGCAAGGTTCTGCAGTGCTTCGGCGAGCCCGGCGATCCGGTCCCCAGTGAGGCTCAGCCGGTCCAGTAACGCCTTCGACGTGCCGTTGGCCAGTCCGGCCTCAACATCGAGGGCGTTGGCCGCGAGGACCGCCGCGGTGTTGGCCACCAGGTCCTCGCCGATGGCGAGCAGCGCACGGTCTTTGGATGCCCGGTTGGCTGCGGCCACCAGCCGAGCCGCTGCGCGTGAGCGGTCGGCGATGGCGTGGACAGCGGCTGTTACATCGGTCTGCTGTTCGGTCAGTGATGTCATGCGACCAGTCTAACGAAGCACCACAAGATCGTTCACGTGGACCACTGAACGCTCGTATTCGCGGCCGAGCTCCCTGGACAACTCCCGGGTGGTCCGGCCAAGCATCCTGGGCAGTTCGAAGGAGCTGTAGTTGACCAGGCCGTGGGCGACGACCCGTCCGGCAGCGTCCACCATCGCCACCGGATCGCCGGCTTCGAAGTCGCCGCCTACCGAGATGATCCCCGCAGGAAGCAGCGAGCGGCGGCGTTCGCCGATAGCCTTGGCCGCCCCATCGTCGAGCGTAATGGTGCCACGGATGTCGGCGAGGTGCTCAAGCCACAGCAGCCTGATCGGCTGCCGTCGGCCGCTGGTGCTGAACCAGGTGCCGACGTCGGCTCCCGCCAGCGCGGCCGCGGCATTTTCCGTTGAAGTGACGAGGGCGGGGATCCCTGAGCTCGCAGCGATCGTTGCCGCTTCCACCTTGGTGACCATGCCGCCGGTACCAACCCCTGCCTTGCCTGTCCGTCCAATTTCGACGCCCTCAAGGTCCTGTGGTCCGCGGACCTCCGGAATTCTCTGGGCTCCGTCCTTCGGCGGGCCGTCGTACAGGGAGTCGACGTCGGACAACAGCACCAGGGCATCGGCTTTCACCAGGTGCGCCACCAGCGCCGCCAGACGGTCATTGTCGCCGAACCTGATCTCATGGCTCGCCACCGTGTCGTTCTCGTTCACAATCGGGACGACGCCGAAGTTCAGGAGCCGCTCCATGGCCCGGTGCGCGTTGGCGTAGTGGCCCCGGCGGATCAGGTCCTCCGCCGTGAGCAGCACCTGGCTGACCGTGACCCCGTGGGCGCCGAACGCCGCCGTGTACCGGGCCATCAGCAGGCCCTGGCCCACACTGGCGGCCGCCTGCTGGGATGACAGCTGGTTCGGCCGCCGCTTCAGACCGAGCGGGGCCAGCCCGGCGGCGATCGCGCCGCTGGACACCAGGATCACCTCGGTGCCTTCGTTCCGTCGGGCGGCAAGCACATCGGAAAGGCCCACCAGGGCGTCCTCGGAGAGCCCACCGGAGACGGATGTGAGCGACGAGGAGCCCACCTTGACCACAATCCGCTTCGCTTTCGCGAGACCGGACCGGGTTTTCAGGGCGCGCTTTGCGGTCGTCGTCACCCTAGCGTCCGGTGTCTTCGCTATCCTGCGCGGGCGCCGGTTCATCCTTCTGCTGATCGGCAGCGGCTGACTCGCCCTCGGGGACTGCCTGCGACGTCTCGATGGTGGTTCCAGGCGACGTGCGGGTCTTGTAGTTCACCGATTCGGTCCAGATCCCGGCCTTGCGCTCGGTCTCCAGGTCGAGGCGTGCCGCGGCCCGGGCGTCCTTGCGCTCCTGATGATCCTCGCGCTTTTCGTCGCGGGTCGGGCGCACAAACTCGGCCAGGCGAATGTCGGTGCCGCGCGGTGAGGCGAGCAGCTCCGCACCACCCATCATGGTGGGCTCCCAGTCGAAGACGACGCCGTCGCCCTCACCAATGACCACGGTGTCCCCCGGCTTGGCACCGCTCTTGAAGAGCTGCTCCTCGACGCCGAGCTTGGCGAGCCGGTCGGCCAGGTAGCCCACTGCCTCGTCGTTGTTGAAATCGGTCTGTTTGACCCAGCGCACTGGCTTCTCGCCGATGATCCTGAACAGCGGCAGGAGGTTCTTTTCCTCGTTGCGGATAATGAACCCCCGGGAATTCACGGCGCGTGGCCTCAGGATCGGCGGGGTGATCTTCGGTGGTGTGGCCTTCAGCGCTGCGCGGGCAGCAGTGACGATCTCGCCCATCGCGAAGCCGAGCTGCCGTAGCCCTTCGTGGCTGGACGCCGACACCTCGAACACGCGGTAGCCGCGGGCCTCAAGCTCTGGACGGACGAAGGATGCCATGTCCTTGCCGTCGGGTACGTCCACCTTGTTCAGTGCGATCAGCTTGGGCCGCTGATTCAGGGGAACGACGTCGCCGTCGGGTCCGGCGAAGCTCATGTCGACCGCGTACTTTTCCAGCTCGCGCTCGATGATGTCAAGGTCGTTCAGCGGGTTCCGGTCGGATTCCAGGGTGGCGCAGTCCAGGACGTGCACCAGCGCGGCGCACCGCTCGACGTGGCGCAGGAAGTTGTGACCCAGGCCCTTGCCCTCGCTGGCACCTTCGATCAGCCCCGGCACGTCGGCGATCGTGTAGCGGACGTCGCCCGATTCGACGACGCCGAGGTTGGGGACCAGCGTGGTGAACGGGTAGTCGGCAATCTTGGGGCGTGCCGCGGACATCGCTGCGACGAGGCTGGACTTCCCGGCGGATGGGAAGCCGACCAGGGCGATGTCGGCGATGGACTTCAGTTCGAGGACGATGTCCCGGGAGTCGCCGGGGATGCCCAGGAGTGCGAACCCTGGCGCCTTGCGTTTCTGGGAGGACAGCGACGAGTTACCGAGGCCACCCTGGCCACCCATGGCGGCGATGAACTCGGCACCTTCGCCGACCAGGTCGGCGAGCACTTCGCCGTCCTTGGTTTTGATCACCGTGCCGTCAGGCATGGGGAGGATGAGGGTTTCGCCCTGCTTGCCGCCGCGCCAGTCGCCCATGCCGTTACCGCCGTTAGTGGCGTGGCGGTGGGGGGCGTGGTGGTAGTCGAGGAGCGTGGTGGTTTGCGAGTCGACGCGGAGGATCACGCTGCCGCCGTCGCCACCATTACCGCCGTCGGGACCACCCAGCGGCTTGAACTTCTCACGCTTGACGGAAACGCAGCCGTGACCGCCGGTACCGCCCGACACATGCAGAACCACCCGGTCAACGAAGCTTGCCACGTTGATCTCCTTCTTAAATGATGAATTGATGCCGAGTCTATCCCGGCTTAAAAAGAAAGTGGGGCGAGCCGGATCGGCTCACCCCACCTCACTGCCTAATGCTTGGTGTGCAGAAAAACTACTCTGCGACCGCGCCGACGATGTTGACGACGCGGCGTCCACGGCGGCTACCGAACTCAACCGAGCCGGCCTCCAGTGCAAACAGCGTGTCGTCTCCGCCGCGGCCAACGCCAGCGCCGGGGTGGAAGTGGGTGCCACGCTGGCGGACGATGATTTCGCCGGCCTTGACAACCTGTCCACCGAACCGCTTGACGCCGAGGTACTGGGCGTTTGAATCGCGACCGTTGCGAGTGGAACTCGCACCCTTCTTATGTGCCATCTGCTTTGCCTACCTTTTGATAAAGAACGAAGAGGTTACTTGATGCCTGTGATCTTGACGCGGGTCAGTTCCGAACGGTGACCCTGGCGCTTCTTGTAGCCGGTCTTGTTCTTGAACTTCTGGATGACAATCTTCGGGCCACGAAGATTCTCAATGATCTCGGCAGTGACAGCGACCTTTGCCAGGTCATCTGCTGCTGAGGTTACCTTGTCGCCGTCGACCAGAAGGAGGGCGGGCAGCTGAAAGCTGCTGCCGGCCTTACCGGTGACGCGGTCAAGGGTTACGAGGTCTCCCACGGAAACCTTTTCTTGGCGGCCGCCTGCGCGGACAATCGCGTACACCACTTGGGAACTCACTTCTCTCGACAACTCTGCTTGGAAAACTACTTGTGTGCGTACTTACACCGGCGAACCAAACTACTTTAGTCCTACCGCTGACGCTGTGCATCGACGCCCCGGAAAACCGGTTAGAAGGCGAACGCACCGAAGATCAAGATTACGCCAGTTCGGCGGGTTCCTGCAAATCACCCAGGGTGTGGGCGAGTCGCAGGCTCCCGCCGGACCGGTCTGCACCTACAACTCGGACGCGGGAACGCCAACCCCAAGGATCATCGGTTCATCCCTGGCAGGCGTGACCTTCCGTGGCGCGGCCTGGGCCGTTGCCACAAACCGCGCGGCTGGCTGCCCAGCCGTCTCCTGCTGGTCTGCCTGCTTCCGTTCGATAGCCGACGTCGCAGCGGTCCCCTGCGGGCTGCTGGCTGCCCTGCGACGGTTCCGCCGCGGATTGCGGGGAGCAGACTCCGGCGCCACTACTGGTTCCGGGGTGCGGACGACAGCCGGTGCTGCAGCGGGTTCGGCGGCGGAGTCGGCTGTTGCCGGCTTCCTGTCGAATGCCTGGGTCAGGCTATCGAGCGTCAACCGCCGTGCTTCCTGTACCTCCGCGTCACTGCTCTCGGCTCGAGGCAGGCTGACGGTTTCCCCGTTGATCGTGAGCACCACTTCAGCGGCGGCGTCGGCCGCTGGGTGTCCCTCGGCTTCATGCGCTGCGTGGGTGGCGGCGGCGATACTGGCCAGGGCCACCCGCGCAGCCTCCGCGCGGGCCTGCCGTTCGGCGTCGTCCTGCGGCGCCTCGGGCAACTGCTGCTCATCGTCGGCCGGTGAGCTGGACCGGCTGCGGTTGCGCTTGCGTTCGCTGCGGGACACCTTCTCCTGGCGGAGATGCTGCTGGTGGTTATCGGGGGCGACGACGTGCCGCTTGTGTTCGACCGGCTCGTCGTGCGTGACAACGCCGCGCCCACCACAGTGCTCACAGTTCTCGCCGAAGACTTCCAGGAGCCCGGTGCCCATCCGCTTCCTGGTCATCTGGACCAGGCCGAGGGAGGTCACCTCCGCAACCTGATGCTTGGTGCGGTCCCGGCCGAGGCATTCGACCATGCGGCGCAGCACCAGGTCCCGGTTCGCTTCCAGGACCATGTCGATGAAGTCGATGACGATGATGCCGCCGATATCCCGCAGCCGGAGTTGACGGACCACTTCCTCAGCGGCCTCAAGGTTGTTCTTCGTGACCGTTTCTTCGAGGTTTCCGCCGCTGCCCGTGAACTTGCCGGTATTGACGTCCACCACGGTCATGGCCTCGGTACGGTCAATGACCAGCGACCCACCCGAGGGAAGGAACACCTTCCGGTCGAGGGCCTTGTGGATTTGTTCGTCGATCCGGCTGGCGAAGAAAATGTCCTCGTTGCCGGTCCACTTTTCCAGGCGGCCCACCAGATCGGGGGCCACGTACATGACGTAAGCCTCGATGGTGTCCCAGGCTTCCTCACCGGAGACGATGAGTTTGGAGAAGTCCTCGTTGAAGACGTCGCGGACCACCTTGATAGTCAGGTCCGGCTCCCCGTACAGCAGTTCGGGGGCGAGTGACTTTGTGGAACCCGATTTGGCTTCAATGGTTTCCCACTGGGACCGGAGCCGGTTGATGTCGTGGGTCAACTCTTCCTCGCTGGCGCCCTCCGCAGCGGTGCGCACAATGACGCCGGCATTCTCGGGGAGACGATCCTTGAGGATCCGCTTGAGACGGTTCCGTTCCACATCAGGCAGCTTCCGGGAAATCCCGGTCATCGAGCCGCCCGGCACGTACACCAGGTAGCGGCCGGGAAGGGAAATCTGGCTGGTGAGACGGGCGCCCTTGTGGCCCACCGGGTCCTTGGTGACCTGGACCAGGACGGTGTCGCCGGACTTCAGCGCCAGTTCGATGCGGCGTGGTTGCCCGTCGAGGCGTGACGCGTCCCAGTTGACCTCACCGGCGTACAGGACGGCGTTGCGGCCGCGGCCGATGTCAACGAAGGCCGCTTCCATGCTGGGCAGCACGTTCTGGACCTTGCCCAGGTACACGTTGCCGATCAGCGAGTCCTGCTGGGTCTTGGACACGAAGTGCTCGGCGAGCAGCCCGTCTTCCAGGACAGCAATCTGGATCCTGTCGTCGCGCTGGCGGACAATCATCTGCCGGTCCACGGATTCGCGGCGGGCGAGGAACTCTGCTTCGGTGATGACCTGGCGGCGGCGACCGGTGTCGCGCGACTCGCGGCGCCGCTGCTTCTTGGCCTCCAAACGGGTGGATCCCTTGACGCTGGTGACCTTGTTGGAGGGCGCGGTCTCCTGCACCTGCCGTGGGGCCCGCACCCGGGTCACCGTGTTGGGAGGATCGTCGTCCTGACCTCCGGTCAGTTCCAGGTCCTGGTCTCCACGGCGGCGCCTCCGGCGACGACGTGAGGTCACGCCGTCCTCGTTGTCGCCGTCGGAATCGGCTTCGGGACCCGCTACGGATTCATCGGTGGTGGCGTCCTGGTCGCTGCGGCCCTTGCCCCGGCTACGGCGGTTACGACGGCGGCGGCGCCCTCCGGACTCGGTGTCGCCGTCGTCGTCATCATCCTCGGAGTCAGACGCCGTCACGACGTCGGCTTTTCTGGCTGCGGTGGGGGTGACAGTGAGATCGGGGGCGTGGAACAGGGACGCGGGAATGGCGAAGGGGTCGGATGCCGACGACACGGGTGCCGCCTCCGGGGCGGCCTGCCCGGCCGGTGCTTCCGCCACTGCCGGCGGCTCGGCCGGTGCGGCCGGTGCGGCCGGTGCGGCCGGTGCGGCCGGGGGAGCAATCTGCTCGTCCGTTGCGGCGGGGATGGTGTCTTCGGGTGCGGGGACCTGCTTTTGTGCAGCGGTCGACCGGCGACGCGTGGTCTTCCTCACCGGTGCGGGGGCAGCGTCGGGACCATCGGTTGCATCGGGAGCGACGACGACAGCCGTCTGGGCCACGGGGGGCTGCGCCTGCTCTGCTGGGAGTGCGACCGGGGCGGGCGCTCCGGTGGGGCTGCTGGCCTTGCGTGGGGCGCGGCGGCGGGTAGGAGCCTTCACCGGTTCCCCGGCGGCTGGTTCGGCTGGTTCGGCTGGTTCGGCTGCCGGGCCTACACCCGGGTCAGTGGTGGTGGCTGTGGCGTTCGCTGCGTCGGCCGTCGACTCGCCGGCACCGGTGGGGGGTGTGGCGGGCTCGTCAGGGATGACAACGTCGTTGGGGGCAACCTTGCGGCTTCGCGTCGCACGACGCTTTGGCGCGGTGGCTTCAGTGGCGGCTGGCTCGGTGCCGGCACCTGCCGCAGGCTCTACTTTTTTGCGGCGGGTCCTGGGTGCCTTCTTCACCGGAACGTCGAGCTGTTCCTGTGCGGCGTCCTGAATCTGTTCCGTGGGGTTCTGCTGATTATCCATATGGTGTTTTGCTCCAGCCCCTGCGGCGTCGGCCACATTCCGACGCCCCCGGGGGCAGTATGTCGGTTGTCCGCGGACCTTGGCGCCTCGCGTCTACCGGAAGTCGTCTAAGTGAGCTTCGAGGTCGCACCATCCGTGGGTGCGGCATCACTCGAAGACCAGTGGCGCTTTTCCCTATCCGCTGCTTTCCCAACGGTTGGCCTGCACAGCGGATTCTCGGCATCCCATCCGTCAGGATGTTTTCACGATGCACGCAGAAGCGTCGCCAGCACAGCCGGAAGCCTGTCACTGGACCGGCCGGGGAATGTGGTTCCCCTGCCAGCCACGTTCATTGTCTCACAGACTATTTCTGAGGCCCTGCTTTTCGCGTTCAGCATTTTTCGCTTCCGGGCGCTCATCGTCCGGCCGTGCGGACGGTTCAGAGCGTGGGCAGTTGCCCGGTTACTGGTGAATGGTGTCCGGGGAGCGGGCGGGCGACGGGCACCCTGGTACCCAGGACCTGCTCGACGACGTCCTGGGCTACCTTCCGCGCGGTCAACCCGACCCGTTCCAGCACTTCGCTCCGCGTGCCGTGGTCAAGGAATTCCACGGGCAATCCCACCTCATTCAGAGCGGTGTCCACCCCGACGGCGCGCATTTCCTGCCGGATCCGTGACCCGACGCCGCCAGCACGCACGCCATCCTCAATCACGATGACGATCCGGTGCTCGGCCGCCATCTTGATCACCGATTGGCGGACGGGGAGCACCCAACGCGGATCAATCACCGTTGAGCTGATGCCCTGGGCGCCCAACCGGTTGGAAACGTCGAGGGCCAGTTCGCTCATGGCGCCGATACTGACGATCAGGACGTCGTTGTTGCTCGAACCGGACGGCCGGCGGGCCAGCACCTCGACGCCGTCGTCGAGCCGGTCAATGGCCTGTACTTCGGCGCCGACGGCGCCCTTCGAATACCGCACCACGCTTGGCGCGTCGCCAATGGCGACCGCTTCCCTGAGTTCTTCGCGGAGCCTGGTGGCGTCACGAGGCGCCGCCAGGTGCAGCCCGGGGACAATCTGCAGCATTGCCATGTCCCACATGCCGTGGTGGCTTGCGCCGTCAGGGCCGGTGACACCCGAGCGGTCAAGGACCACGGTGACGCCAGCCTTGTGCAGCGCGACGTCCATCAGGAGCTGGTCAAACCCCCGGCCCAGGAATGTTGAGTACAACGCCACCACCGGGTGCAGCCCGCCGAACGCCATTCCCGCGGCGCTGGTGAGTGCGTGCTGCTCGGCGATGCCGACGTCGAACACCCGCTCCGGGTGCTTCTCGGCAAATTTGTGCAGCCCCACGGGGATCAGCATGGCGCCGGTGATGCCGACGATGTCCTTGCGCTCATCGGCGATGGCAGCAATCTCGTCGGCGAACACGCTGGTCCAGGACTGCGGGCCGGCCGCGCCGACCGGTTGGCCAGTTTCGGGGTCGATGATGCCGACGGCGTGGAACTGGTCGGCGTCGTCGGCCCGGGCGGGCGCATAGCCGTACCCCTTCTCGGTGATCGCGTGCACGATCACGGGGCCCTCGTAGTTCCGGGCCTGGTGCAGTGCGTGCTCAACGGCTGCCATGTCGTGGCCGTCGATGGGTCCGACGTACTTCATGCCCAGGTCTTCGAACAATCCCTGGGGTGCCCACCAGTCCTTGATGCCCTTTTTCGTGGCGTGCAGGCTCTTGTAGGTGAAGCGGCCCAGCGCGCCACCGTTCTGGAGGCGCCGTTTGGACCAGTCGAGGGTCCCCTCGTACACGCGGTGGGTGCGGACCGTGTCAAGGGTGGGCCGCAGGGAGGCAAGGTAGTCGGCAACTCCCCCGATGGTCGGCGCGTAGGACCGGCCGTTGTCGTTGACCACGATGACGACGCGACGCCGTTTGTCGGCCGCAATGTTGTTGATCGCTTCCCACGCCATGCCGCCGGTCAGGGCGCCGTCGCCCACCAGCACCACGGTGTAGCGGTCGCCTTCACCGGCGATCACCCGGGCGCGTGAGATGCCGTCGGCCCAGGACAGGGAGGAGGACGCGTGGGAGCTTTCCACGACATCGTGTTCGGATTCGGCGCGGGAGGGGTAGCCGGAGAGGCCGCCCTGCTGGCGGAGCGTGCTGAAGTCCTGCCGCCCGGTCAGTAGTTTGTGCACGTAGGACTGGTGGCCGGTGTCGAAGATGATCGCGTCGCGGGGCGAGTCGAAGACCCGGTGCATGCCCAGTGTCAGTTCGACGACTCCCAGATTGGGGCCGAGGTGGCCTCCGGTGCGGGACACATTCGTGATGAGGAAGTCACGGATTTCCGCTGCCAGGCGGACCAGCTGGTCGCCGGTCAGCCGGCTGAGGTCCTGGGGGTGGCGGATGGTTTCCAAGAGTCCCATCGGAGCCTCCTTGCGTTGGTCATTCCCGCGGGACGTGCACCTGCGGGTGATTAACTCTAACGCGGGTTGGCGGTCAGAGGCGCTCGATCGCTGTGAGCTGACGTAGCACGTACTGAAGAATACCGCCGTTGCGGTAGTAGTCCGCCTCACCCGGGGTGTCGATGCGCAGCACAGCGTCGAAGGTGATCGTGTCGCCGTCTTCCTCGGGCACGGCAGTGACCTTCACGGTCGCGGGGGTGGTGCCCTCGTTGAGGACGGTTACGCCGTCGACGGCGAACGTCTCGGTGCCGGTGAGGCCCAGGGTGGCGGCGCTTTCCCCTGGCGGGAACTGGAGCGGCAACACGCCCATGCCGATCAGGTTGGAGCGGTGGATCCGTTCGTAGCTTTCGGCGATGACGGCGCGGACGCCGAGCAGCGCGGTGCCCTTCGCAGCCCAGTCGCGGGAGGAACCGGACCCGTATTCCCTGCCGGCAAGGATCACCAGGGGAATGCCGGCCGCCGCGTAGTTCACCGCGGCGTCGTAGATGTAGGCCTGCGGCCCGCCGGTCTGGGTGAAGTCGCGGGTGAATCCGCCCTCCACCCCCTGCAGCAGGGTGTTCCGCAGCCGGATGTTGGCGAAAGTTCCCCGGATCATCACCTCGTGATTCCCCCGCCGGGACCCGTAGGAGTTGAAGTCCTTCCGTGCCACGCCCTGCTCCAGCAGGTAGCGTCCGGCCGGGCTGTCCGATTTGAAGGAGCCGGCAGGGCTGATGTGGTCCGTGGTCACCGAGTCTCCCAGCCGGGCCAGCACCCGCGCACCCGAAAGGTCGGTCACCGGATCCGGGACGGCCCTCATCCCTTCAAAGTAGGGGGGCTTGCGCACATAGGTGGACTTCTCGTTCCACGCGAAGGTGTCGCCCTCAGGAGTGTCAAGGGCTTTCCACCGGTGATCCCCATCGAACACGCCTTCGTATCCTTTGACGAACATGGCCTGGTCGATGGACGAGTCGATGGTCTGCTGGACCTCGGTTGGACTGGGCCAGATGTCGGCCAGGAAAACGTCGTTCCCGTCGCTGTCCTGACCCAGCGGATCGGCGCCGAAGTCGAAGTCCATGGTGCCGGCCAGCGCGTAGGCGACCACCAGTGGCGGTGACGCCAGGTAGTTCATCTTCACGTCAGGGTTGATGCGCCCCTCAAAGTTGCGGTTGCCGGAGAGCACTGCGGCTACCGACAGGTCGTTGTCCTGGATCGCTGTGGTGATGTCGGCGTCGAGCGGGCCCGAATTACCGATGCAGGTGGCGCAGCCGTATCCGACCACATAGAAGCCGAGCTTTTCCAGATAGGGAGTGAGACCGGACTTGTCGTAGTAGTCGGTGACCACCCGGGATCCGGGGGCGACTGACGTCTTCACCCACGGTTTGGAGGTGAGCCCGCGGTCCACCGCGTTCCGGGCCAGCAGCGCCGCGGCGAGCATCACCGACGGGTTCGACGTGTTGGTGCACGAGGTGATCGACGCGATGGTGACCGCCCCGTGATCCAGCTCGAACGCCCGCCCGTCGGACAGGGTGACCTGGACTGGCTTCGACGGCCGCCCGATGGCGTTCCCTCCCCCGGTATGCCGCAGCGTCGACGTCATTGCCGGGACATCGGAGGCCGGGAAGGACTCTTCAAGTGCCTCGTCCAGGGCCGCGTCATCGACCGAGCTGACGTAGTTGTTGATGTCCTTGCGGAACTGTTTTTTCGCGTCGGTGAGTTCGATCCGGTCCTGGGGGCGCTTCGGCCCGGCGATCGAAGGGACCACCGTTGAGAGGTCAAGTTCGAGGTACTCGGAGAAGCGGATCTCCCGTGCGGGGTCGTGCCAGAGGCCTTGTTCCCTGGCATAGGCCTCGACCAACGCGACATTCTGCGCTGACCGGCCGGTGAGCCGCAGGTAGTCGAGGGTGACGTCGTCGATCGGGAACATGGCGGCGGTGGAACCGAATTCGGGGCTCATGTTGCCGATGGTGGCGCGGTTCGCCAGGGGCACAGCGCTGACGCCTTCACCGTAGAACTCGACGAACTTGCCCACCACCCCGTGCTTCCGCAGCATCTCGGTGATGGTGAGAACGACGTCGGTGGCGGTGGCACCGGCAGGGATCTCACCGGTGAGCTTGAAGCCCACCACGCGGGGGATCAACATGGAGACCGGCTGGCCCAGCATGGCCGCCTCGGCCTCAATGCCGCCCACACCCCAGCCCAGGACACCCAACCCGTTCACCATGGTGGTGTGCGAGTCGGTGCCAACACAGGTGTCGGGGTAGGCCTGCAGGATGGTGGTGTCCCCCGGGGTGAGCTCACGGATCATCACGACGCGGGCCAGGTATTCGATGTTCACCTGATGGACAATCCCGGTACCGGGCGGCACCACCAGGAAGTCGTCGAAGGCGCTCTGCCCCCAGCGGAGGAACTGGTACCGCTCGCCATTGCGCTGGTATTCGATGTCCATGTTGCGTTCGACCGCGTCGGCGCTGCCGAACACATCGATCTGCACCGAGTGGTCGATGACCAGTTCAGCCGGAGCGAGAGGGTTGACCCGGTTCGGGTCCCCGCCTAGGTCTCTGACCGCCTCACGCATGGTGGCGAGGTCGACGACGCAGGGCACACCGGTGAAGTCCTGCATGATGACGCGGCCGGGAGTGAACTGGATCTCGGTGGCCGGTTGGGCGTCGGCGTTCCAGCCTGCCAGCGCACTGACATGCCCGGCCGTGATGTTGGACCCGTCCTCGGTGCGGAGCAGATTCTCGAGCAACACCTTGAGGCTGAAAGGAAGGCTCTGGGCGCCGTCGACCGCGCTCAGCCGGAAGATCTCGTATTCGGTTCCGGCGACCTCAAGTACACCCTTGGAACCGAAGCTGTCCACAGTGCTCACCGCTGGACTCCTCTCGCCTGCATTGTCATCCTAGCTGGTGGGCGTTTCCGATCCCCGTCCCGGCCGGAGCACAGCGAAGGACTCCATGTGATGGGTGTGCGGGTACAGATCAAAAACGCGCAACGAGTCCAGTTCCCATCCCGCCTGCTGGAAGTAGCCCACATCGCGGGAGAACGACGCCGGGTCGCAGGAGACGTACCCGACGGCCCGCGGTCCGGCGGCGATGACTTCGGTGATGGCCGCCTGACCGGCGCCGGCGCGCGGCGGGTCCAGCACGACGACGTCGAGATCCGGTTTGCGTTCGCCGAGCACCCGATCGACCTTGCCCTGCACGATGTCGACCTGGGTGCGGCCGTGCAGGTTCCGTTTCGCGTCACGGGACGCACCGGACGAGCCCTCTACGGCCAGCACGCTGCCCGTCTCCCCCACGGCGTCGGCGATCGGTGCAGTGAACAACCCCGCCCCTGAGTACAGGTCGGCGGCGCGCTCCCCCGGCTGAAGGTCAAGACCGTCCAGCACAGCGTTCATGAGGAGCGATGGAGCGCCCCGGTGGATCTGCCAGAAACCATCGCCGGTGATCCGGTAGGTCTGCGATCCGACGGTTTCCGCGAGCCAGGTCCTGCCGCGGACCCGCTCGATTGTTCCCTTGTCCGGATCCCAGAGGGCCACGGAGGGGCCGTCGAGCTGGTGAATCACTGCGGCGGTCTGTTTCCGCCGTGCACCGGGTGCGGGAACCAGCAACACCAGCGGCGGGCCATCAGCCGAGCCAACTGCCACTTCCACCCGCTGGATTCCAGTGAAATTGACGGTCCACAGGTGCAATTCGTTGATCGCGTCGACGGCCAATGGCATTTCGGCGACGGGGATCAACTCGTCCGAGCGGTGGGCGTGCATGGCCAGGTGGCCGTCGGGGTCGACCGCGAAGCTGGCCCGGGTGCGCCATCTCAGGCCGTTGGGCGTTTCATCGGGGACGGCTTCGACCTCGACGGTCCGGTCAATTCCTGCCAGCCGCCTGAGCTGTTCGCTGAAGACCGTCCCCTTGAGCTGACGCTGGGCGGGGAGGGCAATGTGGCCGAATTCGGCCCCGCCCACCGGTGCGGCACCGCGGTGGGCCGCCAGCAGTGCATCGGCCAGCGGCCAGGGATGGTTGACCCGGTGCTCCGATGCCTCAAGCACCTCGATGACGTCAGCGCGCCAGAAGCTTGCGCCGTCGTCGTGCTCAGTCAGCCTGACCCGCACCCGTTCACCGGGCAGGGCGTGGCGGACAAAGATGACCCTGCCCTCATGGCGGGCCACGCAGTGGCCCCCGTGGGCCACCGGGCCGATGGTCAGGTCGAGGATCTCTGACGGGTCAATGCTCACTGCTGGTCCTTGTCATTCACTGTCTGTGTCATTCACTGTCTGTGTCATTCGGTCTGTGTCATTCATGGTCTGCGTCGCTGGGGATGGGTCACTGGAGCGCTGTCACTGGAGGTCCTGGAACTTCCGCGCGGTGTCCGAGGACGCGAGCTGCCACGGGACACTTGCCACCATCACGCCAGGCTCAAAGTGGAGCCGGGTCTTGATGCGAAGTGCTGTCTGGTTGTGGACCAGTTGTTCCCACCATCGTCCCACCACGTACTCGGGGATGTACACGACGATCAGGTCGCGGGGCGAGTCGCTGCGGATGCTGCGGATGTACTCCATGATGGGCATGATCGTGTCCCGGTAGGGCGAGGCGAGGACGGTGATGGGTACCGGGATCTCGTATCGTTCCCAATCCTGGAGCGTCCGCTCGGTTTCCTCGGGATCAACGTCGACGACGATTGCGTCCAGTTTGGAGGGCCGTGATGCGCGGGCAAATGCCAGCGCCCGCAGGACGGGTTTGCGGACGTGGGACACCAGGATCACTGCGTGCACCCGGGATGGCAGGGCGCGGGAGAAAGTGGAGTCGTCGAGAGCCAGCTCGCGCGCCACCTGGTCGTAGTGTCGTTTGATGCTGTGCATCACGGCGAACAGCACCACCATGGCCAGCACCGCGATCCAGGCCCCGTATTCAAACTTGGTGACCAACACCACCACCAGCACCGCAGCGGTCAGCACAAAGCCGACCGTGTTGATGGAGCGGGACTTCTTCATCCGCCAGCGGCGTTTCTTGTCGGCGGTGCTGCGTAGCTCACGGGTCCAGTGTTTGATGAGCGCGGCCTGACTGGCCGTGAACGACACAAACACGCCGACAATATACAACTGGACGAGCTGGGTCACGTCGGCGCTGAAGACCACGATCAGCAGGATGGCACCGGCCCCGAGGGCGAGGATGCCGTTGCTGAAGGTCAGCCGGTCACCGCGGGTCCGCAGCTGGCGCGGCAGGTAGCCGTCCTTGGCGAGGATCGAGGCGAGCACGGGGAACCCGTTGAACGCGGCGTGGCCGGCCAGCACCAGGATCAGGGCGGTGGCGCCGACCACCAGGATGAACGGAAGTGCTGCATCGCTGAAAATGGTGCGCGCCAGTTGGCTGACCACAGGGTTCTGGATGTAGTCGGCCGACACAGGATTGCCATCCAGCAGCAGCTGTTCCTGGGGGTTCTGCACCACATGGACCTTCGCCGCGTTGGCAAGGTAGATCACCCCGGCCATCATGGCGCCCGCAGTGACCCCCAGGAGCAACAGGGTGGAGGCGGCGTTGCGGCTCCGCGGGGCCTGGAAACTGGGCACGTTGGCGCTCGGAACCTCAACGCCGGTCAGCGCTGCTGCGCCGGCGGAGAATGCCCTCAGGATCAGTAGCGCCCCCGCCAGACCCACGAGGCCGGCGTCGAGCGCCGGATCGGGAATGATCTCAAACCTGGCGCTGGGCGCCTCACCCAGCGTCCCAGTCAACCGTTGGATGATTCCCACAGCGCACATCCCCAGGATCCCCGCAAGGAAGACGTAGGTGGGGATGGCCAACACCAGGGCGTTCCGGGTGACCCCGCGCAGGTTCAGGAGGACGAGGACGACGACGCCGGCCACCGCCATCGTCGTCTGCCCACCCGCCAGTCCGGGCGCCAGGGCGATCAGGTAGTGGGCTGCTGCAGACACGGAGACGGCAACGGTCAGCACGTAGTCGACCATCAGGGCCGACGCCACGGTGAGACCCGCTGAGCTGCCCAGGTTACGGCGGGCAATCTCGTAGTCACCACCACCTGTGGGGTAGGCATGGACTGCCTGCCGGTAGGAGGCAATCACCACCAGCAGCACCACCAGGACGGCCAGCCCCACCCAGGGCGACACGGACACGGCGGCGAGGCCGGCAAGCGCCAGGGTCAGCAGGATTTCGTCGGGTGCATACGCGACGGAAGAGAGGGCATTGGCCGAGAACACCGGCATCGCGATCCGCTTGGGCAGGGTCTGATGCCGCAGCCGGTCGTTGCGGAACGGCTTGCCCACCAGCACCCGCTTGACGGCTTCAAAGAAAGTCAGCACAGCCCACAGACTAGCGCGTTTCGGCTGCCGCAACTCCATTAGGCTGGGTGCAGCGGACGCAGGGCCCCCGAAGAGGGCCGCGTTGACAAATCGGTTCGAACGGCAGGTGGCACGGGTGGCGCATTTTGTAATCATGGGGTGTGGCAGGGTGGGCGTCAGCCTTGCCCACACGCTGGATGAGTCGGGGCACACCGTTGCCATCATCGATCAGGATGACCGTGCCTTCCGCCGGCTCCGGGGGTCCTTCGGCGGCCGGAAGGTGACCGGCGTCGGTTTTGACCGGGACACCCTGAAGAACGCCGATATTGAGAACGCGTACGCCTTCGCCGCGGTGTCCAGCGGTGACAACTCGAACATCCTCGCCACCCGGGTGGCCAGGGAAACCTTCCATGTGCCGCACGTAGTGGCACGGATCTATGATCCCGGCCGCGCCGAAATCTACCAGCGGCTCGGCATTCCCACCGTCGCGGCGGTCCGCTGGAGCGCCGATCAGGTGCTGCGGCGGATCCTCCCGGAGCAGAGCATCAACGGTGACTTCAGGGAGACGTCGGGGCGCCTCATCCTCGGTGAACTGGCCCTGCACGACGGCTGGCTCGGCCGGTCCCTGGCTGACATTGAGGCCGCCTCGGGAATCCGTATCGCCTACCTCACCCGGTTCGGCGAGGGCTTCCTGCCCACCCCGGAGACCAGCTACCAGGAAGGCGACATTGTGCACGCCATGATGAAAACCGACGCCACCGACGAAATTGGCCGCATTCTGACCAAGAAACCTGTGGAGGAATCAGAGTGAGAGTAGTCATTGCGGGCGCGGGGAGCGTTGGCTCGTCGATCGCCAAGGAGCTGCTGTCCAACAACCACGAGATTCTGTTGATTGACGAGAAGCCCGAGGTGATAGGCCGTAGCGGGCTCAAGGGCGCCAAATGGCTGATCGGCGACGCCTGCGAGCTGACCACCCTCAAGGACGCCCGGCTGGATGAGGCCGACGTGGTCGTGTCTGCCACCGGCGATGACAAGGTCAACCTGGTGGTGTCGCTGCTCGCCAAAAGCGAGTTTGGTGTGGGCCGGACCGTGGGCCGGGTCAACAACCCGAAAAACGACTGGATGTTCGACGACTCGTGGGGTGTTGACGTCGCTGTCAATACGCCCCGGCTGATGACTGCCCTGGTGGAAGAGGCAGTGGAGATTGGCGACCTGGTGCGGTTGCTCACCCTGCAGAGCGGCGTGACCTCCATTGTGGAGTTCACCGTTCCGCAGGAGTCCCCCATTGTGGGGCGGACCCTCGGCTCCCTGATCCTGCCCGAGGACTGCACGGTGGTGGCGATCCTCCGCGATGACGCGTCCATCACCCCCAGCCCCGACGACGTCGTCGAACCCGGTGATGAGCTGTTCCTGATCGCCGCGATCGCAGCCGAGGACGCGTTGCGCAGCGTCCTGCTCGCCGTGCCGGGAGAATCGGACCTGCCCGACGACGGCGCGCCGGTTGACGCGCCGGGCCTTCCCTAGCGGCGTTCCGGCGCTTCGGGGTCTTGCACCTCTGGATCCTGCACCCCTGGGCCCTGCGCGCCTGGACCCTGTGCCCCGGTAGCTTCCGTCAGCTTCGCTGCGGGACGAGACACCAGCCAGGCCAACCAGAGGCCAAGGGCGTAGAGCGGGAGGCCCATAATGAGCCTCGTGGTGCCCAGCGCCACAAAATTCTCGGCGAAGTACAGCGGCATCTGCACGGCGAGCCGCAGGCCGAGGACGGCGATGATGATCCAGGTGGCAATGATGTAGGCCTTGACCCGCTGTGGGTCCTTCCGCCAGTCCACACCCTCACCCCTGATGAACCCGAACAGCAGTCCGGCGATCGGCCAGCGGACCGCGATGGAGATCACCATGGCAATAATGTAGGCGCCGTTGGTGAAGAACCCGGGAACGAAGAAGTCCTCGGCGTTACCGGTCCGGCCGGCCACAAAGGCGCAGATGGCGACGCCGATCAGTCCCGAGAGCGCCTGCGTGAGCGGGCTCCGTGAGACCAGCCGGATGATCGAGAAGACCGCTGCCACAGCGATGGCGGCGATCAGTGAGCTCTGCAGATCCTGGTTGATCGTGAAAATGACTGTGAAGATCAGCCCCGGGAGGATGCTTTCCGCCAGGCCTCGGACGCCGCCGATCGACTGGAGCACATCGATCTGGCCGTTCTCGGCGCGCTGCATCCCCGACTTGGCAGCGTACTGTTCGGCGAGCTCGGCTGCCGTGAGCCCCTGACTGCGCGCTGGATCGCCCTCGGGTGGGGTGCTCGGGGTTGGGGTGGTACTCACTGCTGTGCCTCCGGACGGCCAATAATTTCGTAACGCGGATTGTAGATGGTGGGCATCCCGTCGACAGGGCTGACCATTCCTTCGAACGCTATCTGGGTTCCCGCTTCAATCCCGGGCACCCGCCGCTGCCCGATCCAGACCAGGCGAACCTGGGCCGGCCGCCGGCGGCGCTGCCCGTCGCGGCGCTCGGCTCCACCAGGCGCGGGCGGGTCGTCATCCGAGACCACCGCAGCAAACTGTGGTGCCGAGCCATGCGGCAGGATGGTGATCCGTGAAATGAATCCCCGAGCCCGGGCCCTCCCGCGGGTGGGGAGCTCCGCGACTGTGGCCGCCCGGCGTCGTGCGTTCGGGCCGTCCAGCCCGGGTCGGTCAGCCAATGTGGGTGATCTCGGGCCCGCGCTTGAGCGGATCAGTGAGATCGGGGGCCTGCTGGGCGGGCTCGGCGGGTGCCGCCGTCGCCGTCTCCTTCGGCAGGCGAAGCTGCAGCAGTTCGCGTGGTGGAAGGGGGTGGTCTCCCCTGACCACCACCACGTTGCGGAAGAGCTCCTCGATGGGCGCTGCTGCCTCACGGTTGATGGCCGCCGGTCCGCCGATCACGCCGCGGAGGAACCAGCGTGGGCCGTCCACCCCCACGAAGCGGGCCACCCGGTAGCCCGGTTGCCCCTCCGGTGTCTGGGCCGGCAGTTTGGCGACCAGCTCAGTGCCGAACGCGCCGACCCGGTCCTGGACGGTGCCGCCCTGCGAACCGACCGAGGTGCCGATCTGGGAGCGGATCTCGTCCCAGAGACCGTCGGTCCGGGGTGCCGCGAAGGCCTGCAGCTGCAGGTTTGATCCGTTGAGGTCCAGGGTGACGGCGATGACCCGCTTGGTCTTTTCCTCTACCTCCAGACGAAGCTGAAGGCCTTCGGCGGCCCCGATGCGCAGCGCCCCCAGGTCGATGTAACCGGCCTCCGAAGCCTTCTCAGAAAGATCGAAGGGGCCGTTGCTTCGGGAGACGACGACGCCCGCAGCGGGCTCGCCAGCGTCGGCTGGTCCGGCCTCCGACGGCGCGGCTGGTGCCGCATCAGCCGCCGCGGTGGAATCTGCTGCCTCAGCTGGCTCGGCCGGTCCGGCTGTTTCGGCTGGCTCGGCCGGTCCGGCTGTTTCGGCTGGTCCGGCTGCTCCTGCTTCGGCTGGTTCCGACGTTGCCACCGCGGTGGGTGAACCCTGCTCGGGAGTCTCGACCGGCGCATCAGCGGCTGCGGTGTCTTCCGCCGGGAGGGTTGGTTGCTTCTTCTTCAGGCGCCCAAAAACCATGATTGGGTTCCTTTCCTTGGGTGTGTGGGAGCCCCCGGCAGGGGATCCCAGATCTGTTTGTCCTTGAGGTTATGCGTGGGTCGGATGAGCTGCAGCGTCGACGCTGTAGCCTCCGGTGGAACCGAAGCCCGCACTGCCGCGGACCGATTCCGGAAGCTCCTCGACCACGGTAAATTCAGCGTGTTCCACCCGCTGGATGAGGAGCTGGGCAATCCGGTCCCCCCGCGTGAAGGTGAGGGATTCGGTCTGGTCGGTGTTGAGCAGCGTGACCGAAATTTCGCCACGGTACCCGGCGTCGATCGTGCCGGGGGCGTTCACCACTGTCACCCCGTGCTTCGTTGCCAGCCCCGACCGCGGATGGACCAACCCGACGTAGCCGTCGGGCAAGGCGATGGCCACCCCGGTGGGCACCAGTGCCCGTTCTCCAGGCGCCAACCGGAAATCGATGCGGGTCCTGAGGTCGGCCCCGGCGTCGCCCGGCTGTGCGTACTCCGGTGGTGCCATGGCGCCGTCGAGCAGGGTGATCTGCACGGGAAGTCTCTGCTGTGGGTCCAGCACGTTCATACTCCAGCTGCCTCGATGGTTCGGGTGAGGGCTTCACTCTAGCGCGAAAACCTGAGCGACAGCCGGGCGCCGGGTGTCGGAGCGCGGGGATGAAGTGGGCCGGGAAATCTGGGATGGTTGGGGTATGTCAACACCCACGTCAGGTTCATCGGTCGGTACGGCACTCTACGAGGAGCGGCTCTGGCCGGCGCCCTGGATCTGGCTGGTCGCCGCTGGCGCCGCCGGGGCGTCGGTGGTCACCTTCGCCCCGATCAACTTGACCACCGGGTTCATTGCCGCAATCGTCGTCGCCGTCGTCCTCGGAACTTTGCTGGTGCTCTCGACGCCGCGAATCCTCGTGTCAGCCACGCATCTGACGGTGGGACGTGCGACGATCGAACGTCGCTTCCTGGGTGAGGCCTCGGCGCACACCGGCGAGGACGCCACCGCTCAGCGAGGTCCGTTACTCAATGCGACTGCTTATCTTTGCATCCGCGGCTGGATCTCCCCGGTGGTGCGGGTGGCGATCACCGACCCGGACGACCCCACCCCCTATTGGCTGACGTCCACCCGGCGCCCTGAGGAACTGCTGGCAGCACTGAAGGCCTGACCGGTCAGACGGTGGTGGGGTCAGCCCTCGCAGTCGCTACAGAACGCCAGGTCGCCCAGGTGCTTGGCAATCTGTGACCGGTGGCGTACCAGGAAGCAGGAGGCGCAGGTGAACTCATCCGCCTGCGCGGGGAGGATCCGGACCTGGACTTCCTCGGCGGACAGATCAGCGCCGGGCAACTCAAAGGAGTCGGCGGCCTCGAGTTCGTCCTCGTCGACCACAGGCGACTGGTGCGTGGCGCGATGGGCTTTCAATTCCTCGATCGAGTCCTCGCCGGCGTCGTCGTGGGTGGTTCGTGGCGTGTCGTAATCGGTCGCCATAGTTGCGTGTTCACTCTCCGGTGTTCTGGGGGTCGTCCTGGACTCGTGACTGTCCAACGTCGAGTCCAACGCTGGCAGGCGCCTTTTTGTGCCCGTCCGCAACAGATTGTTGCCGACCAACCCACTTTGAACCCAATCGGCGGCGAAAGTTCCACGCCACACCACCGGTGTAGTAGGCATGTCGGCTCACAGGTGGCAGAGTTTCAGGGTAAGGAAGCAATGTCGGCTCGGAGGATTTTCATGCAGGAACTACGGCTGGTGGGTGTTCACGAGGATGGTGGACACCTGCTCTTGAACGGCGAGAACGGCTCCACTTTCAGCCTGCCGATCAACGAGGCGCTGCGCATGGCGGTCTCCCGCCCCATGGAACAACCCAAGATCTCCACCCCGCCCCCACCTGCCGGAAAACCAGTTGTTCCGCTCTCCCCCCGCGACATTCAGTCACGGATCCGGAGCGGAGCCACAGCGCAGGACATCGTCGACGAGTCAGGACAGGATCTCGCCCAGGTACTCCGCTACGAGAGCCCGGTGCGCGCTGAACGCGATTACATGGCCATCCTGGCGCAGCGTGTGGAAGTATCGTCCCCCCTCCCGTCCCACGACGGCTACCGCTCGGCCTTCGGCGAAAATCCTGCCCAGCTCGGCGACATGGTCGCGTACCGGTTGCAGGCCTATGGTGTGGATTCCACTGCTGTTGAATGGGACGCCTGGCGCCGCCCCGATGGTCTGTGGAACGTCGTCGCACGGTTTGACCTGGCTGCAGATACCCGGGTGACTGTGGGCGAGGAACCTCCAGCCCAGTGGACTTTCAATCCGAGCCGGAAAACGGTCCTCAATACCAACCGGTGGGCTCAGCTGCTCAGCGAACTGGAGCCGCTGGATGGTCCGCTTCCCTCACGGAAACTCAGCGCCGTTGCCGATCATGTGTTTGACTTTGAAGCCCAGAAAGCTCCAGAGGCAGCCCCCGAGGAAGAAGCCTCGGATAATCTGCTTGACGTCCTCCGGTCGCGCCGCGGACAGCGGCTGGGGGTGGACGAGGACGGCGATGACGCCCTGGCCCACCTGCTGGCCAAGGGCAGCATCCCGGCCGCCCATCCCCGCCCATCCGAGGGCGATGTAACTGACACGCCAGACCCGTCCGATGATGACGCTGCCGAGCCGCGCAGGTTCGCGGGTCTGAGCCTCGCACCATCAGTTGCCGACGACGTCGAGTCAGGTCTCGATAGCAAGGCAACCTACAGCGACGGCACACCGCGGCTGTTCGACTCCGTAAGCACCGAAACCCGGGAGATCAGCATCTTCGCCCGGCCCAACCGGCCAGCACAGCCGGCAGCCAGCCGAGAGGAACCCTCCCAGGACCGGGGACCGGCGCAGGATCGCCCGACTGCCTCCGACAGCTCACCCAAACCGGCTGAGGAGCCGTCCGACCGGAAGATCCGGCCGAAACGGTCGAGCGTGCCCAGCTGGGATGAAATCGTTTTTGGCACCAAAAGCGACTAGTTCATGTCGGCTTCATGCCGGCCCGGTGACTCACCCACAGCTCCCTTGAACTAGCTGGAAAACCCGCTAGCTGGAAAACGGGAGCAAAATCTCGTTGCTCTTCATGGCCGTCGCAGTGCTCAGCGTGACCCGGCGGGTGTGATGGCGGCGGCACAATGTCTCGTACCCGGTGACCGGAGTGCGCGGCGTAGTGTCCGCCACTCCCTCGATGAGGGGCAGCTCGGCTTGCAGCGGATCCCGTGCAGGTGCGACGAGCTCCACGTCCCCCACCACCACCTGGTCACCCTCAACCACCATGATTCCGTCGATGGTGCGTGCATTGTGGGTAGCGCGGCGGCCGCACCAGCACAGTGCCTCCACCTGAAGAACCTGCACCCGGTCAGCGAGTTCGATGAGCCGCTGGGAGCCCGGGAACAGCCTCGTCCTGAAGTCTGAGGTGATGCCGAACGCGAAGACGTCGACATCCATCTCGTCGACGATGCGTGCCAGCTGATCGATCTGCGCGCCCGTGTAGAACTGGGCCTCGTCGCAGATCAGGTAGTCGACCCTTTCGGCGCTGGTGCGCCGACGGACAATTTCCGCCCAGAAGTCCGTCACGTCGGTGACTTCCACGGCTCCGGTCTGCAGGCCGAGGCGACTCGAGATCATCGCCTCCCCCGCACGGTCGTGGGAGGTGAAGAGGAGCCCTGCACGGCCGCGGGCCCGATGGTTGTGGTCCATCTGCAGGGCAAGCGTCGACTTGCCGCAGTCCATAGTGCCGGAGAAGAAGATGAGTTCAGCCACGGGTGGCCCTCCCGCCGGGACGGTTCAAGGTCAGGAGCGGCACGTCCCGTTCGGCGCGGGTGAGTGAGCCGTGCTGGCCGACCACCTCCATCGCCGATGCGGCGGTGCGGCGCCGGTCATACAGCGCGATGGGTTCCCTGGCCGCCACCATGAGGTCACCGATGCGGGGCAGCACCCGCTGGTCCACCTGGCCGAACAGGCCGGCGGAGACCGCCTGATTGCGGGTGAAGATCCAGGCGGACTGGCCGTGGGCGGCCTGCCAGGCGCGGGCAAGCCGTTCGCGGCTCTGGACTGAGAGATCGGGTTCGAAGTAAAGGTGCAGCATCCGCGGTTCGCCAGCGGTGTGCGCCACCCCGTCGATGAGCGCCGGTTCAGTGGAGAAGTCGTAGCGGTGGGCCTCGTCGACGTCGACCATGCCGTGATCGGCGGTGAGGAGCAGCAGCGTGTCGGAGGGTATGCGGGCTGTAAGGGTTTTGATGGCTGCGTCGACGTCCTCGAGCTGGTTGCCCCACTCTGCCGAACCGCAGCCGTACCGGTGTCCCGCCTTGTCCATCTCATTCAGGTAGAGATACACCAGGGACCGCTCGGATGCGGCGAGTTGTTCGTGGGCGGTCCGCACCCTGGCCTGGAGGGTGCCCGCAGCGACATAGCTGCCGCCCCTCAGGGCCGCCCTGGTCATCGCCGAATCGGCAAACTTGGGCAGGGACACGCTGACCACCGGAACCTGACCAGCCGCCTGTTCAAAGACTGAGGGATACGGTTGCCAGCGCAGCGGGTCCACCCCGGCGTCCCAGCCGCCCAGCATGTTGACCACCTTGTCCTGGTCCGGGTCGAGGACGTCGTACCCCACCAGCCCGTGCTGGCCGGGCGGCAACCCGGTGCCCAGGCTCCCCAGGGACGCGGCGGTAGTCGAAGGGAAGGCAGATCCGATGGTCCGTGAACTGTCCAGGTGTTTGCGCAGGAACGGTGCGTGTCCGCCGCGTTTCTTCAGCAGGGTCAGGCCGAGCCCGTCGACCACCACCACGCAGACCCGCGAGGCTGCCGGGAGTCCCAGCGCGTTGTTGAACGGCCCCGACGTCGTGTGGAGCCCCAGGGCCGCTGCCGCGCTGGTGAAGACTTCAGCGACTGTACTGCGGCCATAGGCCGGCGCCGCCGGGAGGGCGTCCCGGTGTGAGGTGTCGTGTTCCGCCAACGGCTAGCCCTGGTGGTGGGTGCGGCTGAACCGGGCGCCCAAACCTGGCTGCCTGCGGGGGGCAGGGGCGACGGTACTGGCGGCAGCGGGGGTGACCGGGTTGGCGGTATTGACCTTTCGAAGGGCCCGGGCGAATGACTTGGCGTTCTGGACGGCCTGCATACCGTCGGCCTCCGCGCTGACGCGCAGCACAATGTCCTCCTGGGAAATGGTGCCGGTGTACCCGTGGTCGGCGTCGCACTGTGGGTCGCTGCAGCCCGCCGGGCCCATGTCGAGCCGTTGGCCTCCGGACCAGGCGATGGCCAGGGTGAGCTCGCGTGCCTGATCGGAGGGCTTGTAGTCCTGCGGCTGGGCGTACAGGTAGCTGAGGACCACCGAACGGATCTGGCTGACCGGCACCGACTCGGTGGAGACCTGGGCCATCATCTGCTGCCCGTCCTCGTCCAGCTGCTGGTCATCGACATGGGTGATCACCAGCATGTCCTCGGTGAGGACCAGCACGGTGATGTGCCGGTGCACTTCATTGCGTTCGAAGTGGGTTTCGAGGTGCACCACGTGGGAGAGCGGTTCCCGCCCGTCGAGGGCATCGTGCACCGTGTCCGCGACGAGGCGCGGGTAGAAACCGGCCCGTTCCAGGGAGGCGTCGAGGCTGCGGCGTTCAGCGGAAAGCGATGTCATACCTCCAGTTTCCCCCACCCGGGCACCCGCTGCCTAACCCGGTGACCGGCGGGGCGCGCCGTCAGCGTTGGCATCGTCACCCCGCCAGCGATCAGTCACGCATGGCGCGGCGGGCACTGTCGGTGCGCCGCTGCGGATTGCCCACCAGGATGTCGGTGCTGAGGATGACCAGCCCTGAGGCAGAAACCAGTACCGGATTGAATTCGAGCAGGGCAATTTCCGGGTGTTTGTCCTTGAGCACTGCCACCCTGCCGATGAGGTCTTCGATTGCCGCGATGTCGGTGGCGGGCAGACCGTTGTACCCAAACAGCTTGCGTGCGGCTTTGGGGGCCCTGACCAGATCGGAGATGTCCACTGTCGACAGTGGCGGGATGCTGTGGGCCCAGTCGTCGAGGAGGTCGACCGCGTCCCCCGCCAGGCCGAAGGAGAGTACCGGCCCCAGCAGCGGATCCTCGATGGCGCGGAGCGTGCAGGCCTGCCCGGAAGGTGCCATGGACTGGACTTCCATGCCGCTGACGCCGAAGGGTGCCAGCACCTTTTCCATCTGGGCAATATTCTGGCGGAGCGACCCGGCGTCCTCGATGTTCAGCCTGACGCCGCCAAGATCGAGGCGGTGCCGGAGGTGTTCGTCGACGGTTTTGATGACCACAGGCCAGCCGAGCTGGTCCGCTGCGGCCACTGCCTCGTCCGCGGTGGTGAACCGGATCGCGGGGAGCAGCGCGACACCGTAGTGGCCCAGCAGGGTGGCAGCCTCGGTCGGGTCCAACCGGGTCAGTCCGTCACCGTCAACCCGGGTCAGGGCCTGGCGGAGCACGGCCCCTGCCCCGTCCGGATCGATGTCCGACGGTTCGTGGAAGCCACCATTGTCCCGGGAACGCCAGCGGGCGTAGGTCACTACCGCGCTCAGGGCCGCAACCGCTGCTCCGGGTCCGGCGTAGCAGGGCAACCCGCGCTGGCTCGGCAGTAGTTCCTGATCGGCCCGGGCCACAGGCTGCCCGGTGGGCGCGGCCAACAGGCCGTCGGATTGCACGGCGGGATCAAGGATGCCGGCGAAGGACGCCACCACCGGTTTATGAGCCGTCTCGGCGCAGTCCCTCAGGCAGTCGGCGATCGCTTCGACGGTCAGCCCCGGCGCGGGAAGCAGTGCGATGACTGCCGAGTGCACCTCGTCGTCGGCCAGCGCAGCCAGGACAGCACGACGCAGCGCGGGCAGGGCGATGGACTGGCCGGTGTCAAGGTCAAGGTCAGTGACCAGCCTCCGCACATCGAGCGCCTGTGCCGCGGCGGCGTCAGCCACCACCTTGCCGAGCGCCAGCGAATTGCTGAAGACCGCGAGGCCCGGTCCGGCCGGGAGCGCCTGGCTGACCAGGATCTGGGCGATGTCAACGAGCTGAGCGGTGGTTTCCACCCGGATGACCCCTGACTGCCGGAGCATCGCGTCGAGGGCACCGGCCGGCGCCTGGGTGGTGCGCACTGCGTGGCCGGGCGGCAGCTGAAGACCCATCACATCGGACTTCGCAACAATTACCGGTTTGGTTTTGGAGAGGCGGCGGGCAATCCGGGAGAACTTGCGCGGGTTGCCGACCGATTCAAGGTACAGGCCCACGGCACGGGTGGAGGGGTCGTCTTCCCAGTACTGCATGGCGTCATTGCCCGAAATGTCTGCCCGGTTGCCGGCCGAGACGAAGGAACTGAGGCCCAGTCCGCGGCGTCCGGACGCCGCGTAGAGGAGGACGCCGATGGCCGCGGACTGGCTGAACAAGCCCAGGGTGCCGGCGGCGGGGAGCGCGGGGGCCATCGACGCGTTGAGGCGGACGTCGGGGTGCGTGTTGACCAGGCCCAACGACGCCGGTCCCACCACCCGCATCCCGTAAGCCCTGGCCCGGTGGACCAGGGTCCGCTGCCGCGCCAGCCCGTCGGCGCCGTCGTCGGCAAACCCGGCGGTGGCCACGAGCAGGCCCTTCACGCCGGCTGCCCCACACTGGTCCACCACTGCAGCTACCTGGTCGTAGGGGACGGCGATCACGGCGAGGTCGACAGGTCCGGGCACCTCGGCGATGGAGGCGAAAGAAATCATGCCGGCCAGTTCGAAGGCTTCGGGGTTCACCGCGTACACGTCGCCCGTGAAGCCGCCGTCGATGATGTGTTCGAGGAAGGAATACCCCACCGTCCCCCACTCGCGGCTGGCCCCGATGACCGCCACCGACGACGGCGAGAGCAGGTCGGCCACACTGCGTGCCTCGGCGCGATGCTCGCGGGATTCCATCACGGCGCGGGATTTGTCGGTGGGGTCGATGTTGAACTGGAGCATCACCACGCCGTCGTCGAAGCGCCGCTGCACCTCGTAGCCAGCCTCGGCGAACACGGTGATCATCTTGCGGTTCTCCGGCAGCACCTCGGCAGAGAACCGGCTGATGCCGTTTTCCCGGGCGGCCGCGGCAAGGTGCTCCAGCAGGATGGAGCCGAGGCCGCGGCCCTGGTGTGCGTCGGAGACGTTGAAGGCCACCTCGGCTTCGGTTGGGTCATCGAGGCGGTCGTACCGGCCGATGCCCAGAATGTCGGCGCCGCGGGTGACCACAAACGCCACCCGGTCCTGGTGATCCACCTCGGTGAACCGTTTGAGTTCCTTGCTGCTCAGCGACGACTTGTAGGTGAAGAACCTCAGGTAGATCGAATTCTCGGACTGCTGCATGTGAAAGTGCTGCACTGCAGGCGCATCGTCGGGCGAGATGGGCCTCAAATGTGCTGTGGCGCCGTCCCGCAACACGACGTCGGCCTCCCAATATTCCGGGTAATGTCCGCCAGCCGCCATAGACTCAGCCTAGTGGGCGTTTGGCGCCCGCGTCATTACCCTTGGCAGCAGACCCCTTTCACAAACCCGAGGACCACCCGATCATGGCCAGGCGCCACAGCACAGCAGCCCCGGTGGACTACACCGAAAACATCATCGACATCGACGTGACGTCCGAGATGGAAGGCTCCTTCCTCGAGTACGCGTACTCGGTGATTTACTCACGGGCCCTGCCCGACGCGCGGGATGGCCTCAAGCCCGTCCAGCGGCGCATCCTGTACATGATGACCGACATGGGATTGCGCCCCGACCGCGGCCATGTGAAGTCCGCCCGCGTGGTGGGCGAGGTGATGGGCAAGCTTCACCCGCACGGTGATGCGGCGATCTACGACGCGATGGTCCGCATGGCCCAGGACTTCTCGTTGCGCCTTCCCCTGATCGACGGCCACGGCAACTTCGGGTCCCTCGATGACGGACCAGCCGCCCCCCGCTACACCGAGGCACGCCTCGCAGCCGCTGCCCTGACGATGACCGATCACCTCGACGAAGACGTGGTGGACTTCGTCCCGAACTATGACAACCAGCTCCTGCAGCCGGAAGTGCTGCCTGCCGCGTTCCCCAACCTGTTGGTCAATGGGGCGACCGGCATCGCCGTCGGGATGGCCACCAACATGGCCCCCCACAATCTGGGGGAAGTAATCGCCGCGGCCAGGCATCTGATCGCCAACCCCGATGCCGGGCTGGACGACGTGATGCGCTTCATTCCCGGACCGGATCTTCCCAGCGGGGGCAAGATAGTGGGGCTTGAGGGGGTCCGCGACGCCTACGCCACCGGCCGGGGGTCCTTCAAGACCCGCGCCACGGTGGGGATCGAGCAACTATCGGCCCGGCGTACCGGGCTGGTGGTGACCGAACTGCCGTACACGGTGGGACCGGAAAAGGTCATCGAGAAGATCAAGGACGCCGTCACGTCCAAGAAGCTGCAGGGGATCTCCGACATTGTCGACCTGACGGACCGCCGCCACGGGCTGCGCCTGGTGATCGAACTGAAGAACGGTTTCAATCCGAACGCAGTCCTCGCCCAGCTGTACCGGTACACCCCGATGGAGGACTCGTTCGGGATCAACAACGTGACCCTGGTTGACGGGCAGCCCCGGACCCTCGGGCTGGTGGAGTTGCTCCAGGTGTACATCAAGCACCGGCTGTCGGTGGTCCGCCGGCGCACCGCCTACCGGCTGGGCCGGAAAAGGGACCGGCTGCACCTGGTCGAAGGCCTCCTGATCGCGATAGTGGATATCGATGAGGTGATCCAGATCATCCGCTCCTCGGATGAATCGGCGCAGGCCCGGGAACGGCTGATGTCGATCTACGACCTGAGCGAGCTGCAGGCCAACTACATCCTCGAACTGCGTCTGCGCCAGCTGACCAAGTATTCGCGGATAGAGCTGGAAAAGGAGCAGGACGAACTGCGCCGGGAGATCGCCCTCCTGGAGGAACTGCTCGGCTCCGAGGAGCGGCTGCGCGCCCTCCTGTCCGAGGAACTTGCCGAGGTGGGGGCGAAGTTCGCCACCCCGCGGCGCACGGTGCTGCTGGCTTCCGAGTCCAGTGCTCCGCTGAAGGGAACGGTCATGCCGGCGGCAGTCACCCCCGGAGGGAAGGCCGCACCGCTGCCCCTGGAGATCGCCGACGACCCCTGCTGGGTGATCCTCTCGACGTCCGGACAGCTTGCCCGCACCTCCTCCCAGGAGGAGTTCGGCGAGGGCGGACAGCGCGTCAAGCATGACGTCTTCCGCTCAGTGATCCGCTCGACAGCCCGGGCCGAGGTGGGAGCCGTCACGTCGGCCGGGCGCATGCTGCGCCTTCAGGTGATGGATATGCCCGCCCTGGCGCCAACCGCGGGGATCCCGAATCTGGCCGGCGGTGTGCCGGCGCAGGAGTTCATGACCCTCGGCCCCGGTGAGTCCCTGGTGGGTTTGGCCCCCCTCGATGCGGTGGTTGCCCTGGGCAGCGCCCAGGGGATTGTGAAACGGGGGGTGCCGGAGTACCCACTGAACCGGAACGAATGGGAGATCATTTCCCTCAAACCCAAGGACAAGGTGGTGGGCCTTGCCATGGCGGGTGACCAGGACGAGCTGGTCTTCATTACCGCCCAGGCACAGCTGCTGCGCTTTCCCGCGTCCGCGGTCAGGCCGCAGGGGCGCACCGCGGGAGGCATGGCAGGGATCAAACTCGGCTCGGCTGACTCGGTCATTCACTTCGGTGCGGTCAGCGCCGAGGATGCGGCCGCCGTCGTCGTCACGATCGCCGCGGCGAGTGGCGCACTGCCGGGAACCTCGCCCGGGTCCGTCAAGGTGACCGATTTCGCCGAGTATCCCGTCAAGGGCAGGGCGACTGCCGGGGTCCGTGCACACCGGTTCCTCAAGGATGAAGACGGATTGCTGCTCGCCTGGGCCGGTCACGGCCCCGCAAAGGCAGCATCGGCGACCGGCGTATCCCGGGCGCTGCCCACCGAGCACGGGCGGCGGGACGGATCCGGGGTGACCCTGAGCCAGTCAGTGGACGCCATTGGACCCAGCACGGCGTGACCCCTTGGCGGGGTGTCACACCTTGATGGGCAACTCGTAGACCCTCACCCGGTGGGTCGGCTCGTAGCCGAGGCGCTCGTACAAGCCGAGCGCACCCGACGGGTTTTCGGTATCCACGCCGAGCCCGGCGTGCTCAATCCCGTCGGCCTTGAACCGTCGCATCGCCTCGGCCAGCAGAGCCGGTGCGAGGCGGAGGCCACGCCAGTTGCGCCGCACGCCCAGCAGATCGGTGTAGCCCTCGGTGTGGCCGAGGAGGTCCCCGGATGACGGATCGAAGCTGGCCAGCTGGTAGGCGGCTACCTCGCCCGTGGCCTCGTCCACCACGGCAAGGCTCCACTCTGGCCTGAACTCGGGATGGGTCACGGTGAACCGCCACGACTCCTCGTCGCGGGGTTCGCTCCCCCAATGGTCCTGGAATGCTTCGTTGTGGGCCAGCCTGACGGCGTCGGAGAGCTCGTCGGTGAAGGTCACGATCGTCAGACCCGGAGCGGGCTCGACGACCGGGATCTCGGTCTGCAGCGACCGGGTCATTTCCGTAAAGTACCGAACCACTGTGTTCCCTGTTGCCTCCAGCAGCGCAAGCAGCGACGGTACCTTCTCCTCGGCGTAGGTGCGGAGGACGCCTGCCACGGCACCGTCGTCGTCGAGACGGCGACGGGCCCGGCCCGTCTGCCAGCCGTAGAGGGCCGTCCCGATGCCTCTGCCCCGCCAGGCGGGATCCACCCCGCCCATGCTGTGGATCAGGGTGGAGCCGGGGTTCCGCTGGATCGCGCCCACAGCCCGGGGTACGCCGCCGTCATCCACCCCCAGGAGGGTGTCCTTCACAGGATCGGTTTTAGACGATGTCAGGATCTGTTCCAGATCGGCGCGCTCTTCCACCCAGTCTGGTTCATCCGCCTCGGCCATGCGAAGGAGCAAGTCCTGCCACGGACCGATGTCGTCCTGGGTGATGGAGCGCCACTGCAGGGGCGTACCGGTGGGAAAGAAGTCAGACACTGGCGTGGTCATGGCAAAAGCGTATTCCACTCCCTGGCGTCGAACCACCCGCGGAGTGCCCCACTACCTGTTCTACCGTATGTAGAACCTTGCCGGAAAAGAGAGTAGATTTGGACCTGTAATACATACTTCGACTGTAATCCACACCTGGAATGAAGGACGCGCATGGCCACCCTCGGAGAACTCGAACGCACAGTGATGGATCTGTTGTGGGGTACGCCCGGCGCCCTGACAGCCAACGCCTTGCGCGATCTATTGGCGCTGGCCACCGATGAGGCAGTGGGCAAGGAGCTTGCAGTGACGACTGTGCTCACCGTGCTGTCCAGGCTGGAGAAAAAGGGGCTAGTGGAGCGTGAGCGGGAAACCCGCCCGCACCGCTACCGGGCGATCACCAGCCGTGAGGAGCACACCGCCGAGTTGATGCACGAAGTCCTCGTCACCGCTCCGGACCGGGAAGCCGTGCTGGCACGATTCATTGGCAGCGTTTCCGACAGCGAAGCACAGGCTCTGCGTAAACTGCTCGGCAGCTAAGCGGATGTTCTGGGCCGCCCACTTTTTGGCCGGGCTCGCCGTCGTCCTCGCCTGGCCAGCGCCCGTCGCCTTGTCGCGGGCCTCCTGGCCCACCCGTGCTCCTTTCACCGCAATGATCCTGTGGCAGGTCATCGCTCTGGCCGGTGGATTGTCCATGATCGGCGCCATGCTGGTGTGGGGTCTTGACCCCCTCGGGGACAATCTGGTGGAGGCTGTCGGGCGACTCGGCGATATGGTGTTTGCGAACCAGCCCGCCTACACCCTCGGCCTGATGCACGTCTTCGCCCTCAGTGCCGCCGGTCTGCTGGGCGCACATTTGATCTTCACCCTCCTGCTGACCTACGCCAAGATCCGTGGGCAACGTAAACGGCACCGCGACATGCTGAACCTGCTCAGCTCACCCGCGGAAAACCGGCCGGCCACTCTGGTGATCAATCACCCCACCCCGGTGGCCTATTGCCTCCCGGGTGGTGCCCGCTCCGTGACCGTCCTCTCGGACGGGCTGCTCGACCTCCTCACGGCGGCTGAACTCGATGCGGTTCTGATGCACGAGCGGGCCCACCTGCATCAGCGGCATCATCTGCTCCTGTGGGCGTTTGCCGCATGGCGTGCCGCACTCCCCTGGCTACCCACCACCCAACTCGCACAGCGTGCGGTGAACGAGCTGATCGAGATGCTCGCCGATGATGAAGCGCTGAAGCGGGTCAGCGAACCCGTACTCGCCCGCGCCATAGCGATCGTGGCATCAGGGTCGCTGCCCGATCCATATGCAGCCTGCCCACCGGAGGACCCAGTGACCGCCATTGCGCTCACGCCGGGTGCACCGGGCGGCCAGGACACCGGGGCCACGGTCAACCGGATCCGACGTCTGCTTGCCCCGCAGCCACCACTGTCGGTCCTCGAGCAGGCCTTGGCGCTCGGCACCTCGGGCCTGCTGCTAGGAGCACCCACGCTCCTGCTGATCGCGCCCTGGGTGCTGGGCTAGAGCCTCATCCCGACTTGTCCTACACAAATGCCCATGTTCGAAGGGAAGTCACTGAGCATGCCCACCTATGCTCAGTGAAACGGTCTGGTCGCTGAGCATTTGTGTTTCCGGCACCACCGTGTCAGGCGTCGATCCGCTCCCGGTCCAGTGATGCGGCCCCGGCAACGATGAAGTCCTTGCGGGGAGCCACATCGCTGCCCATCAGAAGATCGAACACCCGCTCAGCGGATTCGGCTTCCTGGATCCGCACCCGCCGCAGCGTCCGGTGCCGTGGGTCCATGGTGGTCTCGGCCAGCTGTTCGGCGTCCATCTCCCCCAGACCCTTGTACCGCTGGATGGGTTCCTTGTAGCGCTTACCCTGCTTTTCCAGCTCGGCGAGGAGCCGGGTCAGCTCCTGTTCCGAGTAGGTGTAGATGGTGTCGTTGGCTTTTGACCCATGGTTGACCACCTCCACCCGGTGCAGCGGCGGCACCGCTGCATACACCCGGCCAGCGTCCACCAGCGGGCGCATGTACCTGAAGAACAGCGTGAGCAGCAGTGTCCGGATGTGGGCGCCGTCGACGTCGGCGTCGGTCATCAGGATTACCTTCCCGTAGCGGGCAGCGTCCAGCTGGAAGCTACGGCCGGAGCCAGCGCCCACCACCTGGATCAGCGCACCGCACTCCACGTTCGCGAGCATGTCCCCCACCGATGCCTTCTGGACGTTGAGGATCTTCCCGCGGATGGGCAGCAACGCCTGATAGTCGGAGGAGCGCGCGAGTTTGGCGGTGCCGAGCGCGCTGTCGCCTTCGACAATGAACAGTTCGGAGCGTTCGACGTCGTCGATCCGGCAGTCGGCCAGCTTGGACGGCATGGATGAGGTTTCCAGGGCATTCTTGCGGCGCTGGGTCTCTTTGTGGACGCGGGCCGAAATCCGCGACTTCATTTCGGCGACGACCTTTTCAAGGAGCAGCGCACTCTGCGCCTTGTCTCCCCGCGCGGTTGAGTTCAGCTTGGCGAGGATTTCCTTTTCCACCACCTTGGCCACGATCGCCCGCACCGCCGAGGTGCCGAGGATCTCCTTGGTCTGGCCTTCGAACTGCGGTTCGGCGAGCCGCACGGTCAGGACCGCAGTGAGACCGGCGAACACGTCGTCCTTCTCGATCTTGTCGCTTCCCGCCTTGAGCTTCCGGGAATTCGCCTCGATCACCTTGCGGAAGGATTTCAGGAGGGATTGTTCGAAGCCGCTCTGATGGGTGCCGCCCTTGGGGGTGGCAATGATGTTCACGAAGCTCTTCACCGTGGTGTCGTAACCAATCCCCCAGCGCAGGGCGATGTCCACCTCGCAGTCGCGTTCCACTTCGGCGATCTCGCTGTGCCCATTCTCGCCCAGCACCGGGACCGATTCCTTGAACCGGCCGGAGCCGTGCAGGCGCCACACGTCGGTGACCGCGCTGTCCGCGGCAAGGAAGGTGGTGAACTCGGAGATCCCGCCGTCGTGCTGGAAGACCTCCTCCAGTGGTCCTTCCTCGGCCGCAGTGCCGGCGAGCCGCCGTTCATCGCGCAGGGTGATCCGCAGCCCGGGGACTAGGAAGGAGGTCTGCCGGGCGCGCGCCTGGAGCTCTTCGTAGGAGAATTTGGCGTCGGGGGTGAAGATCTGCCGGTCGGCCCAGTACCGGATCCGGGTTCCTGTCACACCGCGCTTGGTGGTGCCCACCACCTCAAGCCGTGAGCTCTCCAGGAAGGGTTCGAACTTGGAGGTCGGCGAGGGGGTCTTCGCGTCGAGGAAACGGCCCGGTTCGCCGCGCCTGAAGGACATCTGGTAGGTCTTGCTGCCCCGGTCAACCTGGACGTCGAGCCGGGAGGACAGAGCGTTCACCACGCTGGCACCGACGCCGTGCAGCCCGCCTGAGGCCGTATAGGATCCGCCGCCGAACTTTCCGCCGGCATGGAGTTTGGTGAAAACAACTTCGACGCCGCTCAGGCCCGTCTTGGGTTCGGCGTCAACGGGGATGCCCCGGCCGTCGTCGTGGATTTCGACTGACCCGTCGGGATGGAGGATGACCCTGATGCTTTGGCCGTGGCCAGCCAGAGCTTCGTCCACCGAGTTGTCGATGATTTCCCACAGGCAGTGCATCAACCCGCGGGAGTCAGTCGAACCGATATACATGCCCGGGCGTTTGCGGACGGCTTCGAGGCCCTCCAGAACGGAGAGGTGCCGGGCGTTGTATTCAGTACTGGGTGGCGCCACGTTGGGTGAAACTCCTTGGCCGGTGGTACGGGTAGGTGGCGACACCGTCAGCCGGGCGCCGCGCCGGGGACCCCCGGACGCATTCTTCAAGCATATTCCCCCACCCCCGCGGTTAGGCGTAGGCGGGCCGGTGCCCAGCCACCAAAGTGTGACGGGGCCGGGATATGCTACGCGCTCAGCGAAAGATCACCCAGCTTGCAATGGATCGGCAACGAATAGTGGTTATATGAACTACAGGAACCACTAAGGAGGCAATCATGACAACAGCAGTAGCAACCCGCGAGATGTCCGCGCTGGACCGCTGTGACCGCTGCGGAGCCCAGGCCTATGTGCGCGCAGTTCTTCAGTCCTCCGGTGGTGAGCTGCTCTTTTGTGGCCACCACGCGCGTTCCGTCGAGTCGAATCTGAGGCCGCTAACGTCCGAGTGGCAAGATGAGACCAACCGTCTGAATGCAGCACCCGGACCGGTAAGCGAAGACTAAGAGCGTCACCCGGGCCCGGACAGCGGCCCGAAACCAGAAAGGACCCCCACACCCGAGGTGTGGGGGTCCTTTCTGGTTGGAGCCGGCGTCCGACCCAGAGGTGTTTCCTAGTCCAGGTAGTCGCGCAGCACCTGCGACCTGGAAGGGTGGCGCAGCTTGGACATCGTCTTCGATTCGATCTGACGGATCCGCTCACGGGTCACGCCGTAGACTTTGCCGATTTCGTCTAACGTCTTCGGCTGCCCGTCGGTAAGTCCGAAACGCATCGCGACCACTCCCGCTTCGCGTTCCGAGAGGGTGTCGAGCACCGAGTGCAGCTGTTCCTGCAACAGGGTGAAGCTGACGGCGTCAGCGGGGACCACTGCCTCGGAGTCCTCGATGAGATCACCGAACTCCGAATCGCCGTCTTCACCCAGTGGGGTGTGCAACGAGATGGGCTCCCGGCCGTATTTCTGAACCTCGACAACTTTTTCGGGGGTCATGTCCAGCTCAAGGGCCAACTCTTCGGGAGTCGGCTCGCGGCCGAGGTCCTGCAGCATCTGGCGCTGGACACGCGCCAGTTTGTTGATGACCTCGACCATGTGCACCGGGATACGGATGGTGCGTGCCTGGTCGGCCATGGCGCGGGTGATGGCCTGGCGGATCCACCAGGTGGCGTAGGTGGAGAACTTGAAGCCCTTGGTGTAGTCGAACTTCTCGACCGCACGGATCAGACCCAGGTTGCCTTCCTGGATGAGGTCCAGGAACAGCATGCCGCGGCCGGTGTACCGCTTGGCCAGGGATACCACCAGGCGCAGGTTGGCTTCCAGCAGGTGGTTTTTCGCGCGCTTGCCATCGTGGATGACCCACTCCAGTTCGCGGCGCAGCTTCGCATCCATCGGCTTTGCTGCATCCTTGTCGGCTGCCAGCTTTTCCTCGGCAAACAGGCCGGCTTCGATCCGCAGGGCGAGATCGACTTCCTGCTCCGCGTTCAGGAGCGCTACCTTACCGATCTGCTTCAGGTAGTCCTTGACGGGGTCGGCGGTTGCACCGGCGGAGATGACCTGCTGGGCAGGAGCGTCGTCGTCGTCGGCATCTGAATAAACAAAGCCTGAGCCAGCCTTGGTCTCGGCCTCGGCTGCAGCGCGCTCAGTGGTTTCCGCTGGCTCAATGGGGTTTCCCGCAGCGTCGAGCTCGGGACTGTCATCTTCAACCTCAACAGCGGCGGCGTTCTGGGCTGCAGCGGCCTTGGCGGCCCGCGCTGACAGCGGCTTGACGGCAGCGGTCTTCGGCGCCGCCTTCTTGGGGGCGGCCCGGCGTTTTGTGGTCGTTGCCCCGGGTTCTGTTACATCCGGTGCAGTTGTCTTCTTGGCCGACACAGAGAACCTTTCATACGGCGTCTGTGATGCTGCCAAGGGGGCAACACCACTATGACCCTGTCAAGTCCGTGAGTGAATTCAAGCGGCCAGACGGGGCTTTCCTCATTGAAGAGGAACAGTCCCGTTCCCTGCACTATTCCCACACCACCCCGCTAAGGGTGGTCGGTTGACAATGCAGGACACCACTTGACACACGAACCCAACCGGGTCTCGATTCCCATTGTCGCACGATTCACGGGCTTCTATAAATCACCCGCCTCCCCGATTCCGCCCCCGTACAGCTGTTCGCGCGGCGGGTCACACGGCGTGCGGGGTGCCATGACGCCAGGCCAGTTCCCTGTCCCGGGTCCACTCCGCGAGGATCCCGCGGGCCACCACCTGGTCGAGGAGCCCCGCCAGGGAATAGTTGGGCATTTCCTTCAGGGCCTCTTGAAGATAGAGGTGGGCGCGGGACCCTCTCCCCCGGGCCCACTCAATCCAGCCGAGCATGGTGAGGAGGGCGACCCTCGGCTCGTCCGTCGCCACCGCCGATAGCCTGCTGAACAGCTCGTGAGCCACGTCCACACGGTCCCATCGCAGCTGGCCCCGGTGCTGTCCGATCAGGACGTCGCAGAACTCACGCGCGTATCGGCGGTCTGCGGTGTCGCGGGGGCAGTGCGCCGCTGCGCCGGGGTCAAGGTCCAGCACAGCCCAGCCCCCAGGGGGCAGGTCTGGGGCGTCGCGGCCCGGGCGCTGCACACCGTTCCCTGCCGCACCGCTTACCGCAGTTTCCCTACCCAGCGCCGCTGACACCAGGACCGCATCGCGCAGCGGCCGGGAACTCAGTGATGCCAGGAGGTGGGCAGTGATGTCGTGGTCGTCGAGCGGTCCGGGGTCAGCCGGGGGTGTCAGCAGAACATCCCAGAGAGCAAGGGTCGTGGCAAACTGGGGTGCCGCGGTCCAGCGCCAACCCAGTCGATCCTGCTGGTCCTGCCACCGGCGGGCCATCTGCGCCGGGTCAGCCCAGGGTTGAGGGGTGTCGCCGTGCACCGCGGCGGTCAGCGACTGGGCAATGCTGCTGCCACGAAACACCAGCTCAGTGTGCAGGGGGCTATCCGTCACACTCTCCAGCGGGTAACCCGGCCACGGGCAACAGTCCGGGTCAGTGCAGAAGTAGTCCCGCCACACGGTGTCGGTGACCAACCATCCGTCTCGCAGCTCCAGTCCCACCGAGTGCAGCGAGCTACTCAGGCAGCTCACCAGATCCTGCCGGGGTGGCCCTGCGGCCAGCGCCCACACGTCAGTCGAGTAAAGGACGAGCAGGGCGCCGTCAGCTGACGTATCCGAGGCGAGGATGGAGCAGACCCCCGCAGCATACTCGGCCGGGTCGAGGTCATTGGCCGGAAGGTCGACCCGTAGCGTTGCCCCGACCCGTTTCCCGCACATGGTGAGCAGGACCAGGCTCTCTGCCGGCTGGAACCCGAGAGTGTGCAGGACGTAGCTGAGAATGTCCGCTGCCGAAGTCACCTGATAGGGCTGTTCAGAGGGTGTGGTGAGAGGAGTCATGCACCGATCATGACCGCCGTCCGTCTCCTCGAACGGCATCGTCGGCGGTATGTGCGCAACTACCGCGAATCAGCTCCTGTGGAGGGCAGGTCCGGAGCTGGGACGAGCCCGGAGCTGGGACGGATCCCTACCGGCCGGTAGTCCCGTCATCATCAGGGTGAGGACCCGGTGCGTCAGAGCCATCAGCTGCAGCACCCTCGACGCCGCCGCTTTCAGCATCGGCGGCATCGCCTGCCTTGCGATCCTCCTCCAGCAGTTGCACAGATTCGTCGGCGGCCTGGGGGCTGGCAAGATACGCCTCCACCGCTGCACCAATCTCGTCGGCGTCAGCCAACTCGCTGTTGTCCTTGACCAGCAGTGAGCGCCGCTCGGCCGATCCGGCGCGCTCGTCGAAACGCTTCTCCAGGGTGGACACCACTCCGCTTACCTCGGCGGAGCCGTCAACCTGACGGGCAATCTGCCGCTCCACGTCCCGGCCGGCCTCACGCAACCGGTCGGTGGGCAGGACGAGGGACGCCGACGCGCCCAGGTACTCCAAGGCGGTGACAGCTGCCGGTGGATACTCCGCTTCGGCAAGGTAGTGGGGAACATGCACTACGTACCCGACGACGTCATGCCCCGACTCGATCAGGCGCAGTTCAAGCAGATGGCCCACCGACGCCTGAAGCTCAGCCGTGGGACGCCAGGTATTCATACCCTCGATCAGATCGGAGCGGTTACCGTGCACCGTGACTCCAAGGGGCCTGGTGTGCGGCACCGGCATGGGAATCGAGTTGATCCAGGACACCAGCGGCACCTCAAGGCGGTCGATGAGACCGGTCACCGCGCTGATGAACCGCTCCCATTGCAGGTCCGGTTCAAAGCCGGCGAGCAGAAGGAACGGCACACCCATGCCGTCATATACCCGGTGAAGTTCCAGCCGGGGCGGATGGTAATCGGCGAGGTGGTCCTCGGCGAAGGTGATCCGTGGCCGCCGGCTCCGGTAGTCGATCAGCTGGTCGGCGTCGAACACGGCCACCAACTCGTGGTCGAGGGTGCCGAGCATTTCCTCGATCACCTGGGACACCACGTGCCCCGCATCGACAAACCCGGTGAACCCCGCAAGAAGAGGGAGCCCCCGCAGCTGCTGATCGTCGATCAGGTCAGCGTTTGCGTTGAAAAGAGTCTCTGGATTGAGCATCTCCCCTCCTAACAGGTTCGTAGCTTTTCAATGGATATCCTGTCCAACGCCGAGCGGGCACAGATTCATTCCGCCCGGCGACAGGTTCCCTAACAGACTACGATCGATACTGGATCGGCGCGTCATTGAGCGCCCACCCACCAATCTGTCCAGCATGTGGAAGTGAGGAACATACCCAGTGAATAAAGCCAGCGAACTCAAGCTGACAGCTGTCACCAAGGACTCCAAGAAGACCGCCGGTGACGCCCTGGTGATCGGAGTCGGCCAACAGGCCGGTGGGCCAGTCCTGCTCGACTCGCCCCTCTCGGCGAAGGAAGCGGCGGCTCTCGCCGACTCACTGCCGATGCTTGGCATCACCGGAAGCGCCGATGAAGTGCGCCGGCTGCCGGGCCTCGAGGGCACCACTGCCGACATTCTCGTCCTGACCGGCGTCGGCAGGCTGCCAGCGGACGGGAACCTCACCGAGGAGGCACTTCGCCGGGCCGCGGGCGCCGCCATCCGCCACCTCGTGGGTCTCAACTCAGTAACGATCGCGCTGCCCGCCCCCACGGTGGCCGACGCCGCAGCGGTGGCCGAAGGCGCGGCGATGGGTGCCTACTCCTACACCGAGCACCGGTCAGCCCGCGCCGCGAAAGACGGCACGCCGGCAAAGCAGCCCGTCAACAGTGTCACCATCGTGACCCCTGCTGCGCAGGACCGCCACCTGAAAACCGCGCTGCGACGCGCCACCATCCTTGGCCGGGGAGTCAACGTCACCCGGACGCTCGTGAACCAGCCGCCGAGCCACCTCTACCCTGAGTCCTTCGCGCAGGCCGCCAAGGATCTCTCCAAAGGGTTGCCCGTCAAGGTCACCGTGCTGGATGAAGCGCGGCTGGAAAAGGACGGGTACGGCGGAATTCTCGGCGTCGGCAAGGGCTCGTCCCGCCCGCCCCGCCTGGTCAAGGTTGAATACTCCCCCAGCTCGGCAAAGAAGAGCCTGGCACTGGTGGGTAAGGGGATCACCTTCGATTCCGGCGGACTGTCGCTGAAGCCTGCGGCGGGAATGCAGACCATGAAGCTTGACATGGCCGGTGCCGCCGTCGTCCTGAACACCGTCCTCGCCATCGCCGAACTGGGCCTGCCCCTTAAAGTGACCGGCTGGCTGTGCCTGGCGGAGAACATGCCGTCCGGAACCGCCCAGCGCCCCTCGGATGTCATGACCACTTATGGTGGCCGCACCGTCGAGGTGCTCAACACCGATGCCGAAGGCCGCCTGGTCATGGCGGATGCGCTGGCCGCGGCCAGCGAGGACGCACCGGATGCGCTCATCGATATTGCGACGCTCACCGGTGCCCAGATGATCGCCCTCGGACGCCGGGTGTCGGGTGTCATGGGTGACGACGACGTCGTCGACGCCGTCAAGGGCGCCGCTGACCGTTCGGGTGAACTGTTCTGGCCGATGCCGCTCCCCGAGGAGCTGCGCCCCAGCCTCGACTCCAATGTTGCCGACATCGCCAACATTGGAGAAAAGTTCGGCGGCATGATGACCGCCGCAGTCTTCCTCCGCGAATTCGTCGGAGAGGTGAACGGGCGCAAGATTCCCTGGGCGCATCTCGACATCGCCGGACCGGCGTTCAATGAAGGCGCCCCTCACGGCTACACGCCCAAGGAGGCCACCGGCGTCGGTGTCCGCACCCTGCTGGCCTACGCCGAGGATCTGGCCGTCACAACTCAGTAAGCCTGCTGGGCAGTCTCACCTCAGGGAATGGGGTGAGACTGCCCACATCAGGGGATGGATAGGCTCACACCGAGTGGATGCTGGCCTGATCTGCGGATAGGGTGAGTCCTGATCACACCAAGCATTCCGCCAAAATCATCAACCGACGGGCGTATCAGCCCGTCACAGATTACGCGAGGGAGCGTTCAAGTGGCCGATACGGCAGCTGCGCAAGAATTCGACATCCTGATCCTGGGCGGGGGCAGCGGTGGCTATGCCGCCGCACTCCGAGCCGTCCAGCTGGGATTCACTGTGGGACTCATCGAGAAGGGCAAGCTCGGTGGCACCTGCCTGCACAACGGGTGCATTCCCACCAAGGCACTGCTGCACTCGGCCGAGGTTGCTGACACTGCACGCTCCGCCGGGAAGTACGGCATCCAGGCGACGTTCGAGTCGATCGACATGCCAGCCGTCAACGCGTACAAGGACGGCATCATTGCCGGTAAGTACAAGGGACTGCAGGGCCTGATCAAGTCCAAGGGCATCACCGTGATCGAGGGTGCTGGCAAGCTCACCTCCACCACCACCGTTGATGTTGAGGGCACCTCCTACACCGGCAAGAACATCATCCTGGCGACCGGCTCCTACTCCCGGACCCTCCCCGGGCTGGAAATCGGCGGCAAGGTCATCACCTCCGACCACGCCCTGAAAATGGACACCCTTCCCAAGAAGGCCATTGTGTTGGGCGGCGGGGTGATCGGTTGCGAATTCGCCTCGGTCTGGAAGTCCTTCGGCGTCGACGTCACCATCATCGAAGGCCTCCCGTCCCTCGTTCCCAACGAGGACGCCACGATCATTAAGGCATTCGAGCGTGCCTTCAAGAAGCGCGGCATCAACTTCAACACCGGCACCTTCTTCGAGAAGGTCGAGCAGAACGACGACGGCGTCGTCGTCACCCTCGTCGATGGCAAGACCTTCGAAGCTGACCTGATGCTCGTCGCCGTCGGTCGTGGACCCGTTACTGACGGACTCGGCTACGAAGAAGCGGGCGTCACCATCGATCGCGGATTCGTCATCACTGACGAGCGTTTGCACACCGGCGTCGGGAACGTCTACGCCGTCGGTGACATCGTTCCTGGCCTCCAGCTGGCGCACCGCGGGTTCCAGCAGGGCATCTTCGTTGCCGAAGAGATCGCCGGTCTGAAGCCGGTCATCGTCGAGGACATCAACATCCCCAAGGTCACCTATAGCGAACCGGAAATCGCTTCGGTGGGTCTCACCGAGAAGGCCGCCAAGGAGAAACTGGGTGAGGACAAGGTCCTGATCCAGGAGTACAACCTAGCCGGAAACGGCAAGACGTCGATCCTGGGGTCGGGCGGTCTTGTCAAGCTCGTCAGCGAGAAGGACGGTCCGGTGATCGGTGTCCACATGATCGGCACCCGCATGGGGGAGCAGATCGGCGAAGCCCAGCTGATTGTGAACTGGGAAGCCTACCCGGAGGACGTGGCTCAGCTGATCCACGCCCACCCCACCCAGAACGAAGCGTTGGGCGAGGCTCACCTCGCTCTCGCAGGCAAGGCGCTGCACGGATAGTCCGGCACGCCCTACCGCTCCCCGGAGCAGCTACACATCGTGCACTAAGCTCGCTTCTAAGCGTTCCACCAGCATTACTCGCAACCTCGGCCCACGGTGCCGGGTCCTAGGGATCCGGCACCGTAAGGCAAGAACTAATAAGGAGAAACGGGGACACTATGTCTGAATCCGTCAACTTACCGGCCCTCGGCGAAAGCGTTACCGAAGGCACCGTCACGCGCTGGCTGAAGGCGGTCGGCGACCGCGTGGAGGTTGACGAGCCCCTGCTCGAGGTGTCCACCGACAAGGTCGACACCGAGATCCCCTCGCCAATCGCCGGGGTCATCGAGGAAATCCTGGTTGCCGAGGACGAGACCGCAGAGGTTGGGGCGCCACTCGTGCGCATCGGCGACGGGTCCGGCAGCTCAGACGATTCAGACTCTTCAGGGGACGCCGCCGACGAGAAGGCAGCAGAGACCGAGGAGCCGGCAGCTGAAGAACCCTCCGCCGAGACCGAGACCGAGGAGAAGGCGCCCGAGCCCGCCGCGGACGAGTCCTCTGATGAATCGGCGGGCGGCGACAGCACTGAGGTCACGCTTCCTGCCCTGGGCGAGAGCGTCACCGAAGGCACCGTCACCCGCTGGTTGAAGGCCGTCGGCGACGACGTCGAGGTGGACGAGCCGCTGCTTGAGGTGTCCACCGACAAGGTTGATACCGAGATCCCCTCCCCGGTCGCCGGGAAACTGCAGGAGATCCGCGTGGCTGAGGACGAGACCGCCGAGGTTGGCGCTGTTCTCGCCGTCATCGGATCCGGCGGCTCAGCTCCGGCCAAGGCTGAAGGCGGACCGGAGCCAGTGGCCGCTGCTCCCTCAGAAGAACGCGAGGAGCCTGTCGCCGAGCCCGCCAAGACTGAGGAAGCTCCGAAGGAAGAGGCTCCTGCCCCCAAGGAAGAAGCCAAACCGGCCGCTCCCAAGGATGCTGAGGATAAGCCAGCGGAGAAGAAGGCCGCCGAAGAGAAGCCAGCCGAGGACAAGTCCGGCGGTTCAGACGCGGCCTACGTCACTCCCCTGGTACGTCGCCTCGCGAAAGACCAGGGCGTTGACCTGCAGTCGGTCAAGGGCACCGGAGTTGGTGGGCGGATCCGCAAGCAGGACGTTCTCGAAGCCGCCGAGGCTGCGAAGAAGACGGCCGCGCCAGCTGCGGCGTCAGCGCCCGCAGCAGCACCGGCACCGGCACCGGCACCGGCACCGGCACAGCCTTCCGCTGAGGCCGCCAAGCTCCGGGGAACAGTCCAGAAGGCCCCGCGTATCCGGCAGACCATTGCCCGGCGGATGCGCGAGTCACTGGAAATCTCAGCCCAGCTGACCCAGGTCATCGAAGTGGACATGAGCAAGGTAGCGCGGCTGCGCACCTCCGCGAAGGACAACTTCCAGGCCCAGAACGGCGCCAAGCTTACCTTCCTGCCCTTCATTTCCAAGGCGGTGACCGAGGCGCTGAAACAGCACCCGAAGCTGAACGCCTCGTTTGATGAGGAAGCCAAGGAAATCACGTACCACGACGCCGAGCACCTCGCGATCGCGGTGGACACCGAGAAGGGCCTCCTGGTTCCGGTGATCAACGACGCGGGCAACCTCAACCTGGCTGGCCTGGCCAAGAAGATCGCCGACGTCGGATCACGGACCCGCAGCGGCAAGATCGGACCGGACGAGCTGTCCGGCGGTACCTTCACCATCACGAACATCGGATCGGTGGGTGCTCTCTTCGACACCCCGATCATCAACCAGCCCCAGGTCGGCATCCTGGGCACCGGCGCGATTGTCAAGCGCCCGGTCGTGGTGACCGCCAACGGTGAAGACACCATTGCGATCCGCTCAATGATGTACCTCAGCCTGAGCTACGACCACCGTCTGGTGGACGGCGCCGACGCCGGCCGCTTCCTGCAGTCGCTGAAGGCCCGCCTCGAAGCCGGCGCTTTCGAATCGGATCTTGGTCTGTAACAGCACCACCGCCGAGGTCAGTAATCACCCACAAAGGAGAATCAATTATGGCTACAGTTCGTAATGCTCACACCGTCTGGAGCGGCAACCTGCAGTCCGGAAGCGGACAGGTCAGTCTCGACTCTTCCGGCCTGGGTACCTATGACGTCACCTGGAAGGCCCGCTCGGAAGAGGCGGGAGGCAAGACCAGCCCTGAAGAGCTGATCGCCGCCGCCCACTCCTCCTGCTTCTCCATGGCGTTCAGCCTGGCGCTCAGCGAGGAAGGGAAAACCGCCGACCGGATCGAAACCAAAGCCGAGGTCGATTTCGTGCCCGGTGAAGGAATCACCGCTATCCGGTTGATCCTCAACGCTGTCATTCCAGGCATCGAGGAGGCTGACTTCCAGCGCATCGCCGAATCGGCGAAGACGGGCTGCCCCGTCTCGCAGGCGCTGGCTGGCGTCAAGAGCATCACCCTCGAGGCAACCCTGCAGTCCTAGTTCCTCAGCAGCATCACCAAAGGCGGCCATTCGGTTCTCACCGAATGGCCGCCTTTGCGCGTCCCCCTAGGAGCTAGGCCTTCGTTGGCCGTGGAGGCAGGGGTCCCGGGTTGAGCTGGGGATAATTAACGCGCACCGGCGGCACGTCGGTGGGCAGTTCGGACATCATTTCCCGCAGGATGGCGACCCCCTGCTCAAGCTGGGGGTCCTCCCCCGCCGCGTAGGCGTGTGGCGGGAACGGTACCTCCATGTCAGGGTCCACACCATAGTTCTCCACGCCCCACTCGACGCCGCCGGTCATCCAGAACGCGTACCGTGGCTGGGTCACCGCTGTGCCGTCGGCCAGCGAGAACCTGCCATCGATGCCGACGACGCCGCCCCAGGTGCGCGTCCCAATCACTGGGCCGATCCCCCTGAGCTTGGCAACCTGGGTGATGATGTCGCCGTCGGACCCGGCGAATTCGTCGGTCAGGATGACCACCGGTCCACGGGGTGCGTGTGCCGGGTAGGTGCCGGGCTGCTCACCCCGGGGGAACGACCAGGCGGTGACCTTTCGGCCGATAAGCTCAGCGACCAGCTGCGAGGTGTGGCCGCCGCGGTTGCGGCGGACGTCAACGATGAGCCCATTGCGGGCGGTTTCCCGGTCCAGGTCGCGGTGCAGTTGGGCCCAACCGCGGGCCACCATGTCCGGAATGTGCAGGTACCCGAAGGTGTCCTCTGAGGCCTGGTGGACGATCGCCCGGTTGGCGTTGACCCAGTTCTGGTATCTGAGACGTTCCTCGCTGCGTAGCGGGACCACGGCGACGCGCCGGACCGAGGATCCGCCGTCGTCGGCGTCTTCCCCGGCAGGACGGACCATTGTCAATTCGATAGTCTTTCCGGCGGCTCCGGTGAGCAGGACCGCCGGTCCGTGGGCTAACGGCACCGGAACCCCGTCGACTGCGGCAATGATGTCACCCACAGCAACTGCCACGCCCGGCGCGGTCAGCGGGGACACGGCCTGCGGGTCCGAGGACTCTCCAGCGAAAATCCGCTCCACCACCCAGCCGTCGGCTGACGGTGCCAGCTCTGCACCGAGGAAACCCTGGGCACCGGTTCCCGGTTCGCCGAACAGCATGGGCGTCACATAGGCGTGGGAGGTCCCCAGCTCGCCGTGCACCTCCCAGAGCACGTCCACCAGGTCGTCGTGTGATCCGAGACGCTCCACCAGGGGCCGGTACCGGTCGCGAATGGCCGGCCAATCGAGGCCGCCCATGTCCTCGGCCCAGAAGAAATCGCGCTGGAGCCGCCAGGTTTCATCAAAGGCCTGCCGCCAGACGCTGACAGGGTCCAGAAGGACGCGGATCCTGCTCAGGTCAACCTCAACGTGATCGGGTGAGTCCTTGTCTACTTTGCCCTTGGTGGGCACTACGGTCACCTTGCCAGCGTGGATCACTACCGCCTTGGCGCCGTCGCCGCTCACCTCGAAGCTGTCCACCTCCGGGACCAGGGTCTCCGCGTCGCGCTTGGCGAGGTCGAACCGTTCCAGCCGCTTCGCCGGATCCTTGGCAGTGGTGGTGGCGCGGCCATCGCCGGTCACGCCGACACGTTCCATGGCGGTCCATAGCAGCGCGCCGTCGACGGCGCGGAGCCCTTCGTATCCGCCCTGCGGCACCGGCACGGCGATGATCCGCTTGGCAAGCCGTTCCGGGTCGACGACGACCGGGTCGACGGTCTCGTCGTCGTCGGTGGACGACGTGGCACGGCCAGCGGGGTCGGGAGCGTGCACTGATGGCCCGAAAGGTGACGGTGTGTCAGCGGCGAGGGCCACCAGATAGGGCTTGGTGGAAACAGGGAAACTGAGGTCAAAACGGTGGGTGTCGTAGACCGGGTCGAAGCTGCGGTCCGACAGAAACGCCAGAAAACGGCCATCCCGGGTGAAGACCGGCGAATGGTCCCGGAACCGGCCGTCGGTCACTTCGAGCACCTCGGCGCCGGATTCTGCCAGCGCCATCCTGATGCGGGTCCTCGCGCCTTCCCCGGTGACCGGTTCCGCCCAACTGAGAAACCGGGAATCCGGCGAGAAAGCCAGGTCGTCGACCGCCCCATGATGGGTCGACGCGAGGGTGAACAGCGAGCCGGTGGCGACCTGCAGCACCAGGATCTCCCCTTTCTCACCGGCGACGGCGACGCGGGCTCCGTCGGGGCTGGTGGTCAGGTTACTGGCCCTGAACGGCCCGTCGAACGCCCAGCGGGAGACTCCCGCCTCGGCCGCGCTGTCCTGCGCCACCACGATGTCTTCGGCGGAGCCGCTCTCATGCTCGGCCTCGCCAGCGAAGTCTGGGCCGGAACCCGACTGGGCGTTGGGTGCCGGGTAAGCTGCGTCGTCGGGCGAGCTGACCGCGGGAACGGGGGCCGGTAGCGCTGGCTCCCCGTGGACGGGCGAACTCGCCGGGGATCCGGTAGCCGCAGCCTGGACGCCACCGGGCCGCGTCCCCCCGGCCAGGCCAGCGTTGACCCGGGACTCAAAGACATGACTGATGTAGAGCGCCTCCTCCCCGTCACGGTCGGCGACATAGGCCACGCGGTCGACGCCGAGCGGCCTTCCGAGCCGGGCCCGGACGCCCGCGGTGGCCTCCACCACCCTCGAGGGTCCATCCCGGTGGGTCAGCCAATGGAGGGTGCCATGGCTCTCCACCACGCTGGCCGAACCGGAGGCAACCGGGGTAACAGCGGAGAGATGCCTGACCACGTTCAGGGGCTGGGGACGACGGCCGGTCGAGGCCGAGCCGAGCGAGATGTCAAGCCGGACCGGCTCGGCGTCGAGGGACGTCATCAGCCAGATGGACCCGGCGGATTCGAACACGATCCGGGTACCGTCGGAGGTGGCGTGCCGTACGTAAAATACCTCATGATCGGTGTGGCGCCGCAGGTCCTCGCCCTGCTGCGACACCGAGTACAGGTTGCCGTAGCCTTCGTGGTCGGACAGGAAGGCGACGCGGTTGTCGATCCACATCGGATCGGCGAGGTTGCCGTCAAGCTCAGGGAGGAACCGGGCGAAGTCTCCCGAGCCGTCAGCGTCCATCCATAGTTTCCCCGCGGTTCCGCCCCGGTAGCGCTTCCACCAGGCGGGTTCGCGGGTAAGCACGCTGGAGATCACGAGGGGCCGCTCGTCACCGACCGCTGGTCCATACACGATGGCGTCGAGCGGACCGTAGGGGATTGCAGTCTGGGCTGACCCGTCCAGCGGCACCCGGTACCCCCAGGCATGGCGGGGGTCCTCGTGCCGGAAAGCGCTGGTGGCGATGACATCGCCGTCGGCTGTGAACCCGCGGACTTTAGTGCTCTGGTGCCCCCAGTAGGTCAGCCGGCGGAAGTTCCCGCCCTCGGTGTCGGCAGCCACCACTTCTGGTGCCCCCGCCTGGGTAACCGTCCAGGCAATGGTTGACCCGTCAGGTGAGAACCGGGGACCCCGTGCAGGTAACTGCATGGCCGAGATCCGCCACGCTCGCCCCCCGGACACCGGCGCAACCCAGACATCGTTTTCTGCGACGAAGGTGAGCAGGTCACCGTGGACATGTGGAAAGCGCAAATAGTGTGAGGAACCCATCCGTCGATCATAGCCACAGACCCACCCAGCGGCGGCGCTGGACTGCACCGGCCAGAGCTCTCTGCGCCACAAGAGTAAGTGGTTCCCATCCGGCCCGTGCGGATGATGGGATAGGGGTATGAGAATTCTAATCTCCGGTGCCTCCGGAACCATTGGCAAGGCCTTCCTCAAACAGCTCGACCCGGCCACGTATCAGGTGAAACGCCTGGTCCGCCGCACGCCGTCGGGACCTGATGAAATTCAGTGGGACCCAACGAGCGGCCACCTGGATCCGGCGATCATGGACGCCACCGACGCGGTGGTCAACCTGTCGGGGGCAGGAATCGCCGGGGCACCCTGGACCCGTGGTTACAAGGAGACCCTCTACTCATCGCGGCTGACGGCGACTCGGACGCTGGTGGACAGCATGCGCCGTGCGGCAACGCCGCCGACCGTGTTTCTGAGCCAGTCGGCGTCGGGGTATTACGGGGACCGCGGGTCAGAGGTGTTGCCGGAAAGCGCCGAATCCGGCGACCTGCTCCTGTCTGATATCTGCCGGCGGTGGGAGGCCGAGGCGCTCCGCGCTCCGTCGTCCGTGCGCACCGTCCTCATGCGCACCGGCGTGGTGATGTCCACCAGCGGCGGCGCCTTGCCCAAGCTGTTGCTGCCGCTGAAGTTTTTTGTCGGCGGTCCGCTCGGCTCCGGCGCCCAGTGGTGGCCGTGGGTGACCCTGGATGACCAGGTCCGCGCGATGGCTTTCCTTCTCGAGGCCGAGGTCAGCGGGCCCGTCAACATCTCCTCCCCTTCCCCCGCCACGGTCACTGACCTGACCGAGGCGCTCGGGGCCGCGCTCAACCGCCCTACCCGGTTCAGGGTGCCCGAATGGGTGCTGACTACCGTGCTGGGCCAGCTGGCCCGCGAGCTGCTGTTGCCCAGCGCCCGGCTTAACCCCACGGTGCTCACCCAGGCCGGGTTCGAGTTCCATCATCAGTCCCTCGACGATCTGGCCCACTGGGTGCGGGAGTCCCAGGGCAGCAAGTAACCCGCGCCTAGGGTTCGTGGATGGTGCTGATCCGCCACCCGTCGTCCTCCAGTTCCAGGACGAACACCAGTTGCTGGACGATGGGCAAAGACACCGAGCGCTGCACGTTGTCGGACAGTGCGCCGTCGGCCGGGACCTCGGTGTACCCCGACGTCGTCGATGTCGCCGTGACTGCTGCGGCTGTTGCGGATTCTTCCCCGACGGCGGTTTCGGGGGTGCTTGCCGCCTCCGTGGCGCGGGTCGGGGCGAGGTCGGTGAGCTTGATCGTGAGGCCGGCCAGAATGTGGCCCCGACGCGCCAACTCCGCAACTGCCTCCTGGTCGGTGGCCATCGCCGGCGACCCTTCCACATTGACCAGCCGCAACAGGGCTGGGTCGGCGGTTTCAAAGGCATGCTCCCTGACCTTTGACAGGTAGGGCAGGACGGCCAGCGGATCCGTCCCGGCAAGGGCAGCGTCGGGCACACCGGCGATAGTGCGCCCTCCCGGCTGCGTCGGCACTGGTGCGACGGGCGACGGGTCCGGCTCGGTCGGGGGTGGATCCGGCGTGGGTGGATCCGGCGGGGCTGAATCAGGAAGGGTCGCTGCGGTCGGGTTCGTGACGGTGTCCGGGCCGCCGCTCAGCAGCACCGGCATGAAACCCAGCACTCCCGACATGGTGAGTCCGATCAGCGCGAGACCGGCGACAGCCAACCCCGCCACGCCCGCAACGCGGATCCTTGTCCCGCGAGTCCCCCAGCGGTGACTCTCTCTCCGCCGCACACGGTCATCCCGTGCTCCGGACTGATGCCGGCCCAGCCGGTGCCCCCTCAGGGGTCGGGGGCGTCGTCGTCGCCGTCGTCCGGGCCCTGTTACGGCGTCCCGGGGAGCGGACCGGCGGGTCCTGAGCTTGGGGAGCACCTCCGGGTGAACGGCGGCGACCAGGTCCAGCGGCTCGGCCTGAGCCGTTCGCTGCACTGCGCGGGCAAACTCATGGGCTCCGGGCCGGGCCGCCGGATCACCGTCAAGACCCCCATTGATGAGGTCGGTGAGCTCCGCTGGCGTGTCCGGCACCAGGAGGGACAGTGGAGGCCGCTGCATCGCTGGTCCTGGGACCCTGCCGGTCAAGGCGAACCAGCCCACGGCGGCCAATGCGTAAATGTCTGCCTCGGTGTTCAGCCGGTGCGGGTCCGGGGACCCCTCGTGGAACCCGGGGGTGCCTCCCATGGCGTGTCGTCCTTCTCCGAGGAGGCGGCCGATTCCAAAGTCCGCCAGCAGGGGTTTGCCCAGCTCAGTGAACACGATGTTGCCGGGTGAGACGTCACCGTGGGCGGCTCCCTGAGCGTGCAGATACGCCAGGACCTGGGCCATGGGGGTCAGCACCGTCACCACCTCCCCCGGTGGCAGCGGCCCCCTGACCGACACGAGGTGGAGGAGGGAACCGCCAGCGGCGTAGTCCATCCTCAGCGCCGGGCCCTGATCGGTAGGCACCACCTCATGAACCGCGAGTAGATGATCGTGGTGAAACCGGGTGTGAAACCGCTCCTCCCGCCCGAAGGCATCCGGGTCGAAGTGCATGTCTGCGGCCGGGTCGATGACCTTCAGGGCGAATGGCTCCCCCGACGCGCTCCTGATCAACCAGACGCTGGAGCTTCCCCCGCGCCCCAGCAGGCGTTCGGTGTCGTAGCCGGGCACAACTGGCGGAGCAGCGTCGGGGAAGTGCGGGGCCCCGGTGCGGTCGGGTGTGCTGTCCATGCACCAGTTGTAGCGGATCGCCAAGGATCCCGCAGAAGTTATCCACAGGGACCCCGGGGACGGCTCCGCCGATGTCAGCGATGTCCGTGAGCAGGTCTACCCTTGAACCCATGACACTTCAGTACTCGCGTGTTGGGCTGGACCCGGAATTTGTCGGCTACGAGGCTGGGTGGGACCTGCAGCGTGAGTTGCACGCCGGCGTTGTCGCAGGGACTACCCCCAGCACCGTCCTCCTGCTGGAACATGAGGCCGTGTACACGGCAGGGCGACGAACCGAAGACCATGAACGACCCTTCGATGGGACGCCTGTTGTTCCGGTTGACCGTGGCGGGAAGCTTACCTGGCACGGCCCCGGGCAGCTGGTGGGGTACCCCATCCTTGCCCTTCCCGAGCCGACCCGGGTGACCGGGTATGTGGCCATCCTGGAGGACGTGATCATTGCCGCGCTGCGGGACTATGGGATCCCAGGGATCCGGATCGATGGCAGGTCAGGGGTCTGGGTCGGCGCGGATGAGCGCGGGCCAGACCGCAAGATTGCGGCCATCGGGATCCGCATTAACCGGCGGGTCACCATGCATGGATTCGCTGTGAACTGCAGCAACGATCTAGGGCCTTTCACCCAGATCGTGCCGTGCGGTATTTCGGATGCAGGGGTGACCACTATCTCGGCGGAAACAGGCCGGACGGTGACGCCGTCGGACATCGTTTCGCGGATTGAGGACGAATTGCGCAAGAATGAACCATTACTGGTTGCCGGGACGGCAGAGGATGTCAGCCCGGCGAGCACAGTCAACCCAGCCGGGATCTCCCGGCCGGAAGGAGCATGACCCGTGAGCCTGGCCCCCGAAGGACGCCGCCTTCTCCGCATCGAGGCGAGAAACGCCGAGATCCCGGTGGAGCGCAAACCCGACTGGATCAAAGCGAAGGTGAACATCGGCCCCGAATTCGTGGCGATGAAAAACCTGGTGAAAAAGGAGGGACTGCACACCGTCTGCGAAGAGGCTGGCTGTCCCAATATTTTTGAATGCTGGGAAGACCGCGAGGCGACCTTCCTGATCGGCGGTTCGGAGTGTACGCGCCGCTGTGATTTCTGCCAGATTGATACCGGAAAGCCCCAACCGCTGGACCGCAGCGAGCCCTTCAAGGTGGCGCAGTCGGTGCAGTCCATGAACCTGCGGTACGCCACCGTGACCGGCGTCGCCCGCGATGACCTGGCCGACGAGGGTGTCTGGCTTTATGCGGAGACCATCCGCCAGATCCACAGCATGAATCCAGGCACCGGCGTCGAAATCCTGATCCCCGACTTCTCGGGTAAGCCCGAGCACATCAAGGCGATCTGCGACGCAGCACCGGAGGTCTTCGCCCACAACGTTGAGACGGTCCCGCGCATCTTCAAGCGCATCCGGCCCGCCTTCCGCTATGAACGGTCCCTCGATGTCCTCACCCAGGGCCGGGACCTCGGTATGGTCACCAAATCCAATCTGATCCTCGGTATGGGCGAAACCCGGGAAGAAATTTCCGAAGCCATGCGGGACCTGCACGACGCCGGCTGCGACCTGATCACCATCAACCAGTACCTGCGGCCCAGCGAACGCCACCTCCCCGTGGACCGTTGGGTCAAGCCCCAGGAGTTCGTCGAGCTCCGGGAAGAAGCCGAGGAGATTGGTTTCCTGGGCGTAATGAGCGGGCCTCTGGTGCGTTCGTCGTACCGCGCCGGACGGCTCTGGGCACGGGCCATGCGCAAGAAGGGTCTCGAACTGCCGCCTGCGCTGGCACACATCGAGGATTCCGGTTCAACGCTTCAGGAAGCATCGAGCCTCGCACCAACCGGCTAACCCCTTGGCCCGTTCGGGACCACCCTGATCGATCGACCGGGGTGGTTTCCGCACGTCCACCCGACATCCCGGATCACGTAGAATTGAAGCACTATGGCCAACAGCATTGAATCAGACGGATCATCCACCCCCAAGAAGCGCCTCTTTTCCCGGAAGCCAAAGCCCGAGAAGGGGCCGAAAAAGACCGGGCGGATGAAGCAGATTTCCGAGGTCTTCAAGATGACCCGGCGGAACGATCCGAACGTCGTGTGGATCATGCTGTTGGCCTTCCTGTCGATCGTCGCCGTCGGCCTGGTGATCGGCTTCCTGATCCAAAACTGGATCACCATGCTGATCATCGCCATCCCGTTGGGCTTCCTGGCCGCGGTTTTCATCCTCTCCCGGCGTGCCGAGCGGGCAGCGTTCTCCCAGATCGAGGGGCAGGCGGGCGCAGCTGGTGCGGCGTTGAGCGTCCTGCGGCGCGGCTGGATCCTGCAGGACCAGCCGGTCGCGATGAACCCCCGGTCGCAGGACGCAGTGTTCCGTGCCATTGGCCGGCCAGGCATTGTCCTGGTCACCGAGGGTCCGTCGGCCCGGGTCAAACCGCTGGCCGAAGCTGAACGCCGCAAGATGGCCAGGATCGTCCCCAATGTGAAGGTCCACGTCATCGAAGCCGGACGCGGCGAGGGACAGGTTCCGCTGGCCCAGGTGGCCAAGAAAGCCCAGAAGCTCAAGAAGAACCTCACCAAGCAGGAAGTCCAGGCCGTGAACAAGCGGCTCACCGCGCTCGGCACCAAACTGCCGATCCCCAAGGGAATCGACCCGTTCAAGGCACGCCCGGACCGCAAGGCCATGCGCGGCCGCTAAGCGAACGAAAAGCCGGCCCCACCCCTGATGTTCTCGGGAGTGGGGCCGGCTTTTCTGTGTCCGCGGGTACGGTCGACAGGTTAGTTCGGCAGCGTGAGGATCTCGGCGCCGTCGTCGGTGATGGCGATGGTGTGCTCGCTGTGGGCAGTCCGGCAGCCGGTGGCGCTCCTGAGGGTCCAGCCGTCAGGGTCCGTGACGAGTTTCGCGGTGTCCACCATGACCCACGGCTCCAGCGCCAGCAGCAGTCCAGGCCGGAGCACGTAGCCACGGCCCGGTCGCCCCATATTCGGAACGTGCGGGTCCTGGTGCATGGTCGAGCCGATGCCGTGGCCGCCGAACTCGGTATTGATCGGATACCCGGCGTCGGTAAGGACCCTGCCAATGGCATAGGAAATGTCCCCGATTTTCACTCCGGGGCCAGCCGTGGCGATGGCCGAGGCGAGAGCGCGTTCGGTGGCGAGGATCATGTCCACGCTCTCCGCCAGCTGTGAATCCCCCACGATGAAACTGATGGCAGAGTCAGCGGCAATGCCGCGCTTGGAGACGGCAAGGTCGAGGGTGAGCAGGTCGCCGTCGGCCAGGGCGTAGTCATGGGGCAGCCCGTGGAGCACTGCATCGTTCACTGCCGTGCAAATGTAGTGGCCAAACGGTCCGCGCCCGAACGAGGGCGCGTAGTCGACGTAGCAGGACTCGGCTCCGGCGTCGGCGATCATGATCTTCGTCCAGGCGTCGATCTCGAGGAGATTGGTGCCGACCATGCAGCGACTCTTCACGGTCTGCAGGATGGTGGCCACCAGGGCGCCGGTGTCTTTGGCCCGGATCAGTTCGGTTGCGTTCAGGATCTCGATCATTCGGTGTCTCTCATGGTGCAGTCAGTGTCATGGTGCAGTCAGTCCCGTGATGGGGTGCCAGGTTCAGGTCAGATCCTGACCAGGAGGGTGTTCACGGCGCGGTCGTGGACGCCACGTTGATCGCGGTCGACGATCACTGCCGGAATCACCAGGCAGATCAGGAGGGTCCTGACCAGCGCCTTGCCGAAGCCTGCCGGGTGGCCCGCGACCGTTTGCACCTGCATCCCCACGATCCGATGCCCGATGCTGTACCCGAAGAACCCCACCAGCAGAACCTGGGTCAGCGCAAAGATGCCCAGCGTAGCGAAGCTGTTGTAGTCGAAGAAGCTGTACGAAATCAAAGATGCCAGGGCCCAGTCAATGAGCAGGGCTATGATCCGGCGCCCCGGCCGGGCAATCGCTGCCGGGCCTTCCTTGGGGCGACCCATCCCCCGGCCCGGCCAGTAGTTGGAACTATCGGACGGTGTTCCGCCGAGCCATGAACCGATGTCGTTTCTGTCTACCACAGTCCAATCTTAACGTGTCTGATCGGGCTGGCTGCGCGCCGTCGTCGTCGTCATCCGGGCGGCACTTCCGACCCGGAGCCGCAAATCAGGCTAGGCTGAAAGAGCCTTTAGTCCCAGATCAGGCGTTAAGTAACGTGCCGGAAACAATTGTGACACCAGTGGGAAACTGCAAACTCCTACAGTTGTAACCATTGCGGCGGCGGCGCTCAGTGTCCCTGATCTGCGCCCGGTCGTTCCCCCACATGCGTTAGGAGCATAAACGATGTTCAAGAATGCGGACGAAGTCCTCAAGTTCATCGCTGACGAAGACGTAAAGTTTGTCGACGTCCGATTCACCGATCTTCCCGGAGTGCAGCAGCACTTCAACGTTCCGGCAAAGTCTGTCGATGCAGACTTCTTTGTCAACGGCCAGCTGTTCGACGGTTCGTCGATCCGTGGCTTCCAGGGAATCGCAGAGTCGGACATGCAGCTGATTCCGGACGTCACCACTGCGTTCATTGATCCCTTCCGCATGGAGAAGACACTTGCGCTGAGCTTCTCGATTGTGAACCCCCGGACCGGCGATCCCTACCACCGTGACCCACGGGGTGTGGCAGAACGCGCCGAGGCTTACCTGAGCTCCACCGGCATTGCCGACACCGCGTTCTTCGCGCCGGAAGCCGAGTTCTACATCTTCGACAACGTGCAGTACGAGTCCCTTCCCCAGGGCAGCTTCTACAAGGTTGACTCAATCGAGGCTCCCTGGAACAGCGGCCGCGAAGAAGAGGGCGGGAACCTTGGCAACAAGACCCCGTTCAAGGGCGGCTACTTCCCTGTCTCCCCCGTCGACAAGCAGGCCGACCTCCGCGACGCGATCTGCGTTGAGCTGGACAACGCCGGCCTTGAGGTTGAGCGGTCCCACCACGAGGTGGGCGGCGCTGGCCAGGCGGAGATCAACTACAAGTTCACCACCATGACTCATGCTGCTGATGACCTGCAGAAGTTTAAGTACATCGTCAAGAACGTATCCGATGCGTGGGGCAAATCGGCAACGTTCATGCCGAAGCCGGTCTTCGGCGACAACGGCTCGGGCATGCACTGCCACCAGTCGCTGTGGAGCGCGGGCGAGCCTCTGTTCTACGACGAGCGCGGTTACGCCGGACTGTCCGACATGGCCCGCTGGTACATCGGCGGCCTGCTGAAGCACGCCTCGGCGGTCCTCGCATTCACCAACCCGACGGTGAACTCCTACCGTCGCCTGGTCAAGGGCTTCGAAGCCCCGGTCAACATGGTGTACTCGCAGGGTAACCGTTCGGCCGGTATCCGGATCCCGATCACGGGCTCCAACCCGAAGGCGAAGCGCATCGAGTTCCGCGCGCCGGACCCCTCTTCCAACCCGTACCTGGCGTTCGCTGCCCAGCTGATGGCTGGCCTTGATGGAATCAAGAACCGGATCGAGCCAGCTGACCCGATCGACAAGGACCTCTACGAGCTTCCCGCCGAGGAAGCCAAGGACATCCAGAAGGCTCCAGGCTCATTGGAGGAGGCTCTGCTCGCCCTTGAGGCCGACAACGAGTTCCTGCAGGCCGGCGGCGTGTTCACCCAGGACCTGATTGACACCTGGATCGAATACAAGCGCGAATTCGAGATCATCCCGCTGTCGCTGCGCCCGAACCCTTACGAGTTCGAGCTCTACTACGGCGTCTAGTTTCCACATAAAAGAAGACCCGCACGGATCCTCGTGCGGGTCTTCTTTTATGCGCTGGATCTGCGGTATGTCAGTAGGATGCTTCATCCAGGGAGGTGAGAACCATAACGGCGTCACGCACCGCTGTGCTGACTCTCATGGCAGCGACAACACCCATCGCTCCGGCCACAGCGAGCAGTGACCGACCACCAACTTGCGTCATTGCATTGTTGTTCATCATCACGAGCATCCTCCCTGAAGGGTTCTTACCTAATATCAAAAGGTAACGGCTGATGCTGGTGGAACTGTGCAAGTTCGCTTGATGGAATTCTGGGCGTGTCGCGGCTCACTTCCGAGGAGAGTCCGGCCTGCCATCCCATTGACCGGGCACGGTGAGTGGGAATATCTAGACAGTCCCACTGAACGGCACCGAACACTGGGAGAGTGCCGACGGCGGGTCTGCTGTTAGTAGCCGTAGAACGACCGCTCGAAGATGGCACGGCTGCGCCGGGTGAGCCGCAGGTAGTCCTCTTCCAAACGTGCGCCCATTCCGGGGCCGTACCCGCACCAGCGGGCCACCGCCTCGAGGTCGCGGCGCGAGGACGGCAGCAGATCCGATGCCTTGCCGCTCCAGATCACGTTGGCTGCCCGCACCCGGCTCGACAGGCACCAGCTCTGCCGCAGGGTCTGCACATCGGAGGTGGGCAGGAGGTCCGCTGCCTCGATGGCATCCATGGCCGCCAGGGTGGACGTGGTCTTCAGGTCAGGGGTGTCGTGGGCGTGCTGCAGTTGCAGCAGCTGTACCAGCCATTCGACGTCGCTCAGCCCGCCCCGACCAAGTTTGAGGTGACGCGAGGGGTCTGCTCCGCGTGGGAGGCGCTCCGACTCCATGCGTGCCTTCAAGCGGCGGATCTCGCGCAGGCCCTGGCCGGACAGTTCCGCCGGGTACCGGATGGGGTCAATCAGTTCGGTGAATGCTGCGGCCAGATCGTCGCTGCCCGCGACGGGCAGTGCACGCAGGAGTGCCTGCGATTCCCAGACCAGGGACCACCGCCGGTAATACTCGCGGAACGACTCAAGGGATCTCACCATCGGCCCCTGTTTACCCTCGGGGCGCAGGTCAGCGTCGATCTCCAGCACCCGCTCCGCCTGGATGGCGGGTGAGCAGGGCTGCTGCAGCAGGGCGGAGAGCTGGCTGACAATCCGCTCCGCCTGGCCTTGCGCCGCCGACTCCCCGGCCCCCGGGCGGGCCCGGTGCACATACATGACGTCGGCGTCGGACCCATAGGTAATCTCGCGGCCACCCTGCCGCCCCATGGCGACGACGACGACGTCCGTCAACGGCTCCTCATTAGCAAAGATCGCACCCTCGGCCACATGCAGGGCGCCGAGGATGGCCGCGCGGTCAGTGGCGGAGAGGGCTGCACCGACCGCCGCCTGATCCAGCAGCCCCGAACTGTCGGCGATGGCGATGCGCAGCAGCTCCCGACGGCGGATGAGCCGGATCAGGCGCATCGCCTCGCGGGGTTCCGGGTGGCGTGACATTTTCGACTGGATTTCGCCCCACTGGGCTTCAAATTCGACCGGGACGAGGTCCTTGTCATTGCCCAGCCATTTGGTCGACTCGGGCGAGACTTCCAGCAGGTCCGCGATGAAGCGGCTGCTGGAGAGGATGTGGCAGAGCCGCTCGGCTGCGGCTTTCGAGTCGCGGAGCATGCCCAGGTACCAGTGGGTCTGCCCGAGGCCCTCGCTGAGACGACGGAAACCCAGGAGCCCGGCGTCGGGATCCACCCCGTCGGCTAACCAGCCCAGCAGGACTGGCAGGAGATTGCGTTGCAGCGCGGACCGCCTGCTGAGGCCCGAGGTGAGGGCTTCAATGTGGCGCATCGCGACCTTCGGGTCCAGGTAGCCGAGCGCGGCGAGCCGTGCCCGGGCCGCTTCGGGGGTCAGCCTGACCTCGTCGACGCTGAGATTCGCTGCGGTATTCAGAAGTGGACGGTAGAAAATGTTCTCGTGGAGCCCGCGCACCAACCGTTTGGTCTGCTGCCACTGCTCGAGCAGCGCCGCGGCGGCCGGACGGGTGGTGACCTGCGCGCCCTGGGAGGACATGGCGAGGGCGCGCCGTGAGGCGTCGTCCTCGGGCATCAGGTGGGTACGGCGCATGTTGACGAGCTGGATGCGGTGCTCCAGGACGCGCAGATACCGGTAGGACTCGTCGAACGCCTTGGCGTCGGTCCGACCGATGTAGCCGGCGGCGCTGAGCGCGGTGATCGCGGAGGTGGTGTCGCGGATCCGGATCGACTCGTCGGCTTTGCCGTGCACCAGCTGCAGCAGTTGGACGGTGAATTCGACGTCGCGGAGCCCACCCGGGCCGAGCTTCAACTGGCGTTCCGCCTCGTGGGAGGGAATATTGTCGGTCACCCGGCGGCGCATCGCCTGCACCGAGTCGACAAACCCCTCGCGTTCGGACGAGTTCCAGACCAGCGGCGCGACCGACTCCTCGTAGCGCCGGCCCAGGTCGGCGTCGCCGGCAATGGTGCGGGCCTTGAGCAGGGCCTGGAATTCCCAGCTCTGCGCCCACCGGGCGTAGTAGGACAGGTGGGACTCGAGGGTGCGCACGAGGGGACCGTCCCGTCCTTCGGGGCGGAGGTTGGCGTCCACCTCCCATAGGCCGGGTTCCCCGCCGCTGGCGGAGATTGCCCGCGAAATCCCGGTGGCCAGCGACGTGCCGATCCGGGTTGCCAGGTCCTCGGCCAGGTCCGTCGCCTCGATCACGTAGATGACGTCGACGTCGGAAATGTAGTTCAGCTCACCGGCACCGCACTTGCCCATCCCCATCACCGCGAGGCGGACGGAGGCCACGTCGGTGGCGGAGAAGCTGTTCGCCAGTTCGGCGCGGGAGACGGCCAGGGCCGCTTCCACCGCTGCCGCCGCAAGGTCAGCCAGTTCCTTGCCCACCGTGGGTAGGTAGGCGACCGGCGACGCCGAGCACAGGTCGCGGACGGCAAGTTCCACCAGGTGGCGCCGGTAGCGCGCCCGCAGCAGGGCATAGGCTTCGGTGCCGCCGGACCCGGCTACGGGTGTCCCCGACGACGGGTCGGCGTCCACCGCTTCGAGGAGGGAGGACCGCAGCGACTCAGCCGAGACTCCCCCGGGTGTCCTGGAGGGCGTGACCTTGACGGTGTCGAGGTGCTCCGGGCGCCTCATCAGGAACTCGGCCAGCGCTTCGGATGTACCCAGTAACCGGAACAGGGGCTCGCTGCTGGCGCCGCCGTCGGCGACCACCGCGGCCAGGTCCGGTTGGACCGCCAGCAACCGCACCAGGGATTGCAGCGCCAGGTCAGGGTTGGCCGAGCGGGCCAGCCCATCGAACAGCGCCGCTTCCGGAATGCCCTCCAGCTCGGGGGCAGCGAGGAAACGGGAGCTCTTCTCGAGGTCGGTGAAACCCCGGCTGATGAGTTGGCGGTTCAGGCTCATCGCGGGCGCCAGGTTAGAGAATTCCGAGGTTGCGTCGCAGCTCGTAGGGCGTGACCTGGATGCGGTAGTCGTGCCACTCGGCGCGCTTGTTGCGCAGGAAATTCTCGAAGACCTGTTCGCCGAGGATCCCGGCGACCAGCTCTGACTCCTCCATCACCCGGATGGCGTCGTGCAGGCTGGCCGGCAAGGGGTCGTGGCCCATAGCGCGCCGCTCGGTGGCCGTCAGGCTCCAGACGTCGTCCTCGGCTCCCGGCGGAAGCTCGTAGCCTTCTTCGATTCCCTTCAGGCCCGCTCCCAGCAGCACCGAGTAGGCGAGATAAGGATTACTGGCCGAGTCGATTCCGCGGTATTCGATCCGCGCCGACTGGCCCTTGTTCGGCTTATAGAGGGGGACACGGACCAGCGCTGAGCGGTTGTTGTGGCCCCAGGACAGGTAGCTCGGGGCCTCTCCCCCGCCCCACAGGCGCTTGTAGGAGTTGACGAACTGGTTGGTGACAGCGGTGAACTCGGGGGCGTGCTTCAGGATCCCGGCGATGAACTGGCGTGCTGTCTTGGACAGCTGGAACTCGGCGCCGGCCTCGTAGAACGCGTTGGCGTCACCCTCGAACAGCGAGAAGTGGGTGTGCATCCCGGAGCCGGGGTGATCGGAGAACGGCTTGGGCATGAACGTGGCGTAGCTGTTCTGTGTCAACGCCACCTCTTTGATGATGGTGCGGAAGGTCATGATGTTGTCGGCGGTCTGCAGCGCATCCGCGTACCGAAGGTCAATTTCGTTCTGACCCGGTCCTGCCTCGTGGTGGCTGAACTCCACCGAGATACCCACGGATTCCAGCATCGCCACAGCTGTCCGGCGGAAGTCCTGGGCCACTCCACCCGGCACATGGTCAAAGTACCCGGCCTGGTCGACGGGGACGGGCTGCCCGTCGGGTCCCAGTTCATCGGACTTGAGCAGGTAGAACTCGATTTCCGGGTGGGTGTAGCAGGTGAACCCCATGTCGGCTGCCTTGGCGAGGGTCCGCTTCAGCACCCCCCGTGGGTCTGCCGTGGACGGCATTCCGTCGGGAGTGAGGATGTCGCAGAACATCCTGGAGGTCGGTTCCTTCTCGCCGCGCCAGGGCAGAATCTGGAAGGTCGACGGGTCAGGCTGGGCGAGCATGTCCGATTCGAAAACCCGGGCCAGCCCTTCAATGGACGAACCATCAAAGCCCAGGCCCTCCTCAAAGGCGCCCTCGACCTCGGCCGGCGCCAGGGCAACCGACTTCAGCGAACCCACTACGTCGGTGAACCACAGCCGCACAAACCGCACATCGCGTTCCTCGATGGTACGCAGTACAAATTCCTGCTGCCGATCCATAGCTACCCTCTTTCATGCTGTCGGTGGTGTCCCGAATGACCACAAGCGTCGGTCCACCAGTTCACTCTACTTCCCACGTGCCACAAGAGGTTCTGAAGTAGGCTCGACACTATGACTTCCGCAGAGATTCCAGCACCTTACGGAACGGGTACCCGCGATGCCAACGCCGGGACATTAGCGGCAGGGGAAGCTAAGCGCACCCCCGCCAGGATCCGCACCCATCACCTGCAGCAGGCGAAGGTTGAGGGGCGCCGCTTCGCCATGCTCACTGCCTATGACCAGTACGCCGCCGAGATTTTCGACGACGCCGGCATCGAGGTACTCCTCGTGGGCGATTCCGCGGCCAACAACGTCCTCGGGTACACCACCACCCTGCCGATCACCATGGACGAGATGATCATCTTCTCGCGGGCCGTCACCAACGGGGCCACCCGCGCCCTCGTGGTCAGCGATCTCCCCTTCGGCAGCTACGAGATCTCCCCCGCCCAGGCCATCGAATCGTCGGTGCGCCTGATGAAAGAGGGAGGGGTGCACGCGGTAAAGATGGAGGGTGGCCGGCACTACGCCGACACCGTCCGCGCGCTCACCACCGCGGGGATCCCCGTGATGGCGCACATCGGTTTCACCCCGCAGAGCGAGCATGCCCTCGGCGGTTACCGGGTTCAGGGTCGCGGTGATGCAGCCCAGGAACTGATTGACGACGCCGTCGCCCTCGCCGATGCTGGGGCGTTCTGCGTGCTGATGGAAATGGTGCCCGCCGAGGTGGCGGCCGCCGTCGACCGCGCCATCAGCGTGCCGACCATCGGCATCGGGGCAGGCAACGCAACCACCGGGCAGGTGCTGGTGTGGCAGGACATGGCGGGGGTGCGCACCGGCCGCCAGCCGAAATTCGTCAAGCAGTTCGCCGACGTTCGCTCAGTGCTCGCTGCCGCGGCGACGGCTTACGCCGACGAGGTCCGGCAGGGAACCTTCCCCGGCCCGGAGCACAGCTTCTAGCACCTACTGCTCGCCGTCGGCATCCCACGCCTGGTTGCGCTGCGCCACCTTTTCCAGGGCCCGCTCAGCCTCGGCCCGCGTGGGGTAGGGCCCAATCAGTTTCCGCCAGTCGGACTGCGCGTCCTCTTCGATCTCGTGGGTTTGCAGGTTGTACCAGAACTCGGCCATGAGGGTCCTCCTTGGGTGGTGACTTTCGGCGGGACGCCGTACCGCCTATAAGATCAAGACTATGCCTCAGCAATCCGTCAGCGCACCCGTTGGAACACTGGTACCGGGAACCGTCAGCCCCCAGCTACCCGTCCCGGCGAGTATTCCCCGCCCGGAGTACGTCGGTCGCAGCGGGCCAGCCCCCTTCACCGGGTCGGAGGTCAAGACCCCCGAGACCATCGAAAAGATCCGCCGTGCGAGCCGGCTCGCGGCACAGGCGATCGTCGAGGTGGGCCGCCACATTGAACCAGGTGTCACCACCGATCACCTGGACCGGGTGGGCCACCAGTTCCTGGTCGACAACGGCGCATACCCGTCGACGCTGGGTTACCGCGGGTTCCCCAAGTCACTCTGCTCGTCCCTGAACGAGGTGATCTGCCACGGCATCCCCGACACCACGGTGGTGCGCGACGGCGACATCCTGAACATCGACATCACCGCCTATCTGGACGGCGTCCACGGCGACACCAACTACACCTTCCTGGTGGGCGACGTCGACGACGAGTCGCGGCTGCTGGTCGAGCGCACCAAGGAATCACTGAACAGGGCCATCAAGGCCGTGGCACCCGGCCGCGAGATCAACGTGATCGGCAGGACCATCGAGTCCTACGCCCGCCGTTTCGGCTACGGGGTGGTGCGCGACTTCACCGGCCACGGCGTCGGCGAAGCCTTCCACACCGGACTGATCATCCCCCATTACGACGCCGCACCGGCCTACAACAGGATCATCGAACCGGGCATGACGTTCACCATCGAACCCATGCTGACCCTCGGCACCATCGAGTGGGACATGTGGCCCGATGACTGGACCGTCCTCACCAAGGACCGCCAGCGCACAGCACAGTTTGAGCACACCCTGCTGGTGACCGACAGCGGCGCCGAGATCCTCACCGTCCCTTAACCATCGGGTTCCGGCGGCACCCTGCTGCGTCGGCGACCCATGACCTACACCTGGAGATAAACGTGGGCAAAAGTACCGAAAAGAAGCAGGGTAAGCACCTGCCCAACACCGTCATCGGGATCGACATCGGTGGGACCGGCATCAAGGGCGGCATCGTTGACCTGGTGGCTGGCGAGATCGTCGGTGACCGTTATCGTGTCCCCACCCCGCAGCCCTCCACCCCGGAGGCGGTGGCCGAGGTGGTATCCCACATCGTCGCGGAGCTTTCCACCCGACCCAACGCACCGGCAGCCGACGTGCCGATCGGTGTCACGTTCCCCGCCATCATCCAGCACGGCATCGCACGGTCGGCGGCCAACGTTGACCAAAGCTGGGTGAACACCGACGTCGACACCCTGTTCAGCACGGTCCTCAAGCGTGACGTGCACGTGATCAACGACGCCGACGCCGCTGGCCTCGCAGAAGTGCGCTACGGAGCCGGCAAAGGCGTCGACGGAACGGTGCTGGTCATCACCCTGGGCACCGGGATCGGGTCGGCGTTCATTTTCGACGGGAAACTGGTGCCCAACGCTGAGCTCGGCCACCTGGAGATTGACGGGTACGACGCCGAAACCAGGGCCTCCGCTGTCGCCCGCGAACGGGACGGCATCGACTGGGACGAGTACTCGGTCCGCCTCCAGCGGTATTTCTCGCACGTCGAGTTCCTGTTTTCCCCTGAACTGTTCATTGTGGGCGGCGGCATTTCCAAGCGCAGCCAGGAGTACCTGCCCGGGCTGAACCTGCGTACCCGCATCATTCCGGCTCAGCTGAAGAACCAGGCCGGCATTGTCGGCGCCGCGCTGCAGGCTGCCCTGCACTTCAAGCGACTGGCGAAACTGGCGGCATCAGTTTCGGATGCCTAACCCTCCGGGCGTTGCCATAGTCACCGGCGCGAGCCGGGGAATCGGCGCTGCTATCGCCCGACGCTGCGCCCGGGACGGCTACGTGGTGGCAGTGAACTACGCCGCGGATAGTGCCGGCGCGCTGCAGACGGTGGCCGACATTGTTGCGGCGGGAGGATCCGCCGCGGCTCTTCGGGCGGATGTGAGCGTCGCGGCCGACGTCGTCGCGCTCTTTGACCGGGCACGTCAGCTCGGCGAGGTGACCGCCGTCGTGAACAACGCAGGAATCACCGGTAATCTGATCGGCCCGCTGGCAGACGTCTCCGTCGACGTCCTGCAACGGGTGACCGATGTCAACGTGGTGGGACCGTTACTGGTCAGCCGCGAGGCCGTCCTGCGTATGTCCACGCTGAGGGGCGGTAAGGGTGGGCAGATCATCAACATCTCCTCGACAGCAACCACTGCCGGCTCCCCGGGCACCTGGGTGCATTATGCGGCCACCAAGGGCGCCATCGAAGTGTTGACCGTTGGCCTGGCCTCGGAGGTGGGTCGCGAAGGTATCCGGGTGAATTGTGTGTCCCCCGGCAGCACCAACACCGGGCTCCATGCAGCCGCCGGCATGCCCGACCGTGCTGAGAAGCTCAGCCCCGGTATCCCGTTGGGACGTCCAGCGGAGCCGGACGAGGTCGCGGCGGCCGTGGCCTGGCTCCTGTCAGCGGAGGCTTCGTATATCACCGGGGCAATTCTGCCCGTCAGCGGCGGACGCTAACCCCTCCGCCTCGATCTCAACGGCCCGGCCTGTGCCGGACGGTCGAGAAGTGGTGCCGGTGGTGGCGTCGGCTTCCCCTCCGCAGCCACCACCGGAGCTTGGTGTTACTGCGCGGTGAGCGGCCTCTGGGTGCCGGTGGGCGCAGTTGGCGCGTCGCCTGCTTCACGGCGCAGTTTGGCGATGGCGGTCTCGAAGTCCTCCAGGGAATCGAACCCCTGATACACGCTGGCGAACCTCAGGTACGCCACCTGGTCCAGCTTCTGCAGCGGTCCAAGAATGGCGAGTCCCACCTCGTGGGCATCAATCTCTGCGACACCGCTGGCCCGGACCGACTCTTCGACTTCCTGGGCCAGGAGCGCCAGGTCGTCCTCGGTGACCGGCCGGCCCTGGCAGGCCTTCCGCGCGCCATTGATGACCTTGCTGCGGCTGAACGGCTCGCCGACCCCGGAGCGTTTGATGACGCTCAGGCTGGTGGTTTCTACGGTGGTGAACCGGCGTCCGCATTCGGGACACTGGCGACGACGTCGGATGGCTGACCCGTCATCGGCCAGCCGACTGTCAACCACCCGCGAATCGGCGTTACGGCAGAAGGGACAAAACATGCCGCGCCTTTCACTAGCTGATGGTCAGTGGCCAAGCCACCGTGTGGAACACCACCATTGTAGAACTAGATATGGGAAAACTACAACAGTGTTATTACTACATGTAGTGTTTCAGTCGAACCGGACCGTGACGGCGTCGCCGTGCGCGGGGAGGTCCTCGGCGTCGGCAAGGTTGGTGATGTGGCGGCTCACTTCCTGCAGGGCCGCCCGATTGTAATTGATCACCTGCACCGCCTTCAGGAAGGTGGTGACGTTCAGCCCCGACGCGAACGTCGCGGTCCCGCCGGTGGGTAGGACGTGGTTGGATCCGGCGCAATAGTCGCCCAGGCTGACCGGACTGTATTCGCCAACGAAGACGGCGCCCGCATTGCGAATCCGGCTGGCAACGGCAGCGGCGTCGGCGGTCTGGATCTCCAGGTGCTCGGCAGCATACGCATCGCAGACGGCGATCCCGTGCTCGACGTCGTCCACCAGGATGGTGCCGGATTGTTGCCCTCCCAACGCTTCGCGCACCCGCCCGGCATGCTTGGTGGTGGCGATCTGTGCGGCGAGCTCGCTCCGGACCCGTGCCGCTAGATCTTCGGAGTCGGTGATGAGCACCGACGCCGCGTTGGGGTCGTGTTCGGCCTGGCTGATCAGGTCAGCGGCTATCAACCGCGGGTTGGCGCGGGCGTCGGCCAGCACGGCGATCTCGGTGGTGCCCGCCTCGGAGTCGATGCCGACCGTCCCCTTGAGCAGCCGTTTGGCTGTGGCCACAAAGATGTTGCCGGGGCCCGTGACCACGTCGACCCGTTCCAGCGTGTCAACGGTGTTGTCACCCTCCACCCCGTAGGCGAAGGCCGCGACCGCCTGCGCTCCCCCGATGGCGTACACCTCATGGATCCCGAGCATCTCCGCTGCTGCGAGGATCACCGGGTGCGGGAGCCCACCAAATTCCTTTTGCGGTGGGGAGGCAATGGCAATTGATTGGACTCCGGCTGCCTGCGCCGGCACTACGTTCATCACTACCGACGATGGATACACGGCCAGGCCACCCGGCACGTAAAGGCCCACCCGGCGAACCGCTATCCACTTGTGCGTCACGATGGCGCCCGGGCTGATCTCCACCTCGACGTCGGCGGGAACCTGGGCGGTGGCGAACCGGCGGGCACGGTCGATTGATTCGGCGAGGGCCAGCCGGACCTCCGGTGCCAGGTCGTTGAGCGCGCGGCTCAGTGCTTCACGGGGGACGCGCGGAGAGGATTGTTCCACGCCGTCGAACTTCAGGGCCAGTTCCCGCAACGCGGTCAGCCCGCGCTCCCGGACGTCAGCCAGGATCGCAGCGACCGGGGCCTCGACGCCGGAGCCGCTCACTTCTGGTCGCGGCATGACGGCGGTGAGGGCAGCACCGGTGAGGGTGCTGCCGCGCAGGTCGATGGTCCGGAACTCGGCGAAGGAGTCGGTTGAGGACTGGTGGGCGAGCAAATTGTTCACCAGTCGAGTCTACCGGGAGACGCCACCTCACAGCCCGGATTGCTGCCACCGGCGTGGACTGCGTTGACCGGGTTCCCTGTGAGGGGCGCCGTCAGATTGCCGTGTTGGGGGCCGCGTCCTCGGTGCCGGATTCCCGCACTGCTTTACGTTTCCGGGCCCGGTCGAGCGCGTTGATCATGGGTGCTGCGGTGACGCCGTGAAGCAGGATGGACATGACGATGACCAGACCGACGATGCGCCACAGCGCCTCGTCCTCGCTGGCGAACTCGCCCTTGGACAGGGCATAGCTGAGGTAATAGATGGAACCGATGCCGCGAACACCGAAAAAGGAGATGACGGCGCGCTCCCACGGGCCCGTAGTCCCCCGGGCGAGGCTGATCCAGGCCGAGATGGGTCTCACCAGGAGGAGGAAGGCAAGTGCCACGAGGATTTCGTTCAAGGTTACCCCCGCCAGCAGCCCCCGTGCCACGGCTCCGCCCAGGAGGACGAGCACCACCACCGTGAGTAGCCGCTCAAGTTGCTCGATGTAGCTGTGCAGCACACCGTGGAACCCGTGGGTTTGCTCGCCTGACCGGATGGTCACAGCGCAGACGAACACCGCGATAAATCCGTACCCTTCGACCATCTCGGTGACCCCGTAGGTGAGGAAGGTGGCTGCGAGGGCGACGAAGCCCTCGGAGTGGCTGGCCATCCGGGCGCTCTCAACCCGGGATTGGAAGAAGATCCGGCTCAGCAGCTTGCCCATCCCGAAGCCGAGGAGGCATCCGATCGCGATACGCCAGATCACGTCCAGTGCGAAGAATTCCGGGAACCATGCGGACGGCGCGGTTCCCACCAGGCTGATGGCGATCGCCAAGTAGACGAAGGGGAAGGCGAGCCCATCGTTCAGGCCAGCCTCGGAGGTCAGGCCAAAGCGCACCTCATCCTCAGCCTCGAGTTCCTCCTCTGTTTCGGAGGGCGCACCAACCTGAACTTCCGATGCCAGCACTGGATCTGTGGGGGCCAGCGCCGCCGCTACCAGGATCGCTGCAGCCACGCCCAGGCCGAGGGCCCACATACCGAGCAGTGTGAAGGCGATCAGGCACAGGGGCATAGCGATTCCGAGCAACCGCCAGGTGGTCGCCCAACGCTTCCGGCCCACCTTTCGATCCAGGGCCAGCCCCGCACCCATCAGGGATACGATCACGCAGATCTCGCTGAGGTGGATAGTGACATCGCTGTACGCAATGGGATCCGGGTCCGGCAGTCCGTCCGCCACTGTGAACACCACAAACCCGGCGGCAAGGAACATCATGGGCATCGACACCGGGGCCCGCATCAACAGCCGTGGCAGCAAGGCTGCAGCAAAGACTGCGATTCCCGCAGCGGCGAACATCAGACTCGGCGCCTCGAACACCGGTACCTCTTTCCTCATGCGGATCAGTGCACCCAGTGTGAACTCCGCAAGAGAAGGTTACGCCGAATCCGCGGGGCGCGGGAACTGATGCCCGGCAGCTAGCGAATAAGTCCGCCCACACCGTTGGCATCCCGCTACGGCGGCGGGGCTCCGACGGTGTCGTACATGGCGTAGTCGTCGGTGGTGAGTGTGCCGTTGCTGAACAGGCTGAGACCGAAACTGACGGCGGTGGCGCCGGCGGGCAACGGTGGTGGATTTGTACCAGGCGCCCAGGTTGTGGGGAACTTTTCATGGCATCTGTTTCATCTCCGAAGCCTGGGGCAGCGCGTTGGGGCCAATCTACGACTCTTCAGCACCGGCGAAACGCGTACCAGCCACTCGTTTTGTCCCGGCTACCACTTGTCTTTGATATCAGCTGCCTGAACGCATGCCTGGGAAGGCTGAGGGCCCCGGTCCGCGCAATGCTTGCAGCATTCCATCGGCCTGCGCTACGGTCGGCGCAGCGATCGCGAATTGCAAACGACTTTGGTTTTAGCTTTGGCTGACCGTAGTGCGGGATGCCTTCGACCTCCACACAGGCGCAAGGAGCACAATGTCACTCGTTCGGGTTCACAACTTCTCCATCTCGATCGACGGATTCGGTGCCGGCGAGGGGCAGCAGTTGGACGCGCCTTTCGGGCACGCTGGGACGCGCTTGCTTGAGTGGGCTCTCCCAACGCGCACCTTCCAGCAGTTGGGTTTCCATGGCGAGGAGGAGGGTTCCAACGGGATCGACGAAACCTTCGCCAGTCGATGGGCTTCCGGTATCGGCGTGGAAATCATGGGCCGCAACAAGTTCGCGCCCCAGCGTGGCCCGTGGGACGAGGATTGGAACGGCTGGTGGGGCGACAACCCGCCGTTCCACACGCCGGTGATCATCCTCACCCACCACCCTCGCCCCACGTTGACCATGGATGGCGGGACCAGCTTCCATTTTGTGGACGCCAGCCCCGCCGAGGCGCTCGAGCAGGCCCGCGCACTTGCCGGGGACCTCGATGTGCGGATCGGCGGCGGTGTCTCCACGGTCCGCCAGTTCCTTGAGGCCGATTTGATCGACCAGATGCACATCGTTCTGGTCCCGATCGTTCTCGGCCGCGGCGAACGACTCTGGGACTCTCTCGAAGGACTGGAGCAACGCTTCCACATCGAGGCAGCGCCCTCACCCAGCGGTGTGATCCATCTGACTTTCGCCCGACGTCATTGAGTCGACTGGCTAATGGTCACCTCAGTGGTCCTTCGCCTTTGTCCTCCCCGGTAGGTCAGGGTTTTGAGGCTGAATCTGCGGTGCGCTTCGTCGGCCGGTAGCCTGCGATGGCAGCGCGTACATCTCCTTCTTCGTGTTCGCCCTTCCCCTTACCGAATGGCAGCACCTTCAGCAGGGGGTGCAGGACAGCCATGACAATCAGGCCCCAGCCGAGTCCCAGGACAGCGGAGCAGACGGTGTTCACGAGCCAGGCCAGGAAGCCGCCCACGACCGGGATTCCGACGAATGGTGACTCAAGGGTGTGGACCAGGTCGTAGGGCAGGTGCAAACCGAGGTCGTAAACCCCCTGCAGCATGATGTGACCGCCAACCCACAGCATGGCCACCGTCCCAATGAGGGTGATCCCGGCGAGGACGCCGGGCATCGCCTTGACCAGCAGCTCACCGAAGCGCTTGGAACCCGCCGAGTCCTTGGTGGTCAGGTGCAGACCGATATCGTCCATTTTGACAATGAGTGCGACGGCGCCGTAGACGATTACCGTGATCGCGATGGCGACGACGACAAGGATGATCGCCCGGACCAGCAGAGACTCATCGGCCACCTCGTTCATCGAGATAACCATGATTTCGCAGGACAGGATGAAATCTGTGGTGATAGCGCCCTTGGTCACCTTGGCTTCCGCCTCGGGGCCGCGTTCGACCGCTGGTGCTTTCTCCGCCGCGGAGTGGCCGCGGAACTTGTGCCACACCTTTTCGGCGCCCTCGAAGCAGAGGTAGGTACCGCCGAGCATCAGGATGAACGGGATGACTCCCGGGATGAAGGCGCTGATGAGCAGGAGCGCCGGCAGAATGATCAGCAGTTTGTTGCGCAGAGAGCCCCAAAAGATCCGCTTGATCATCGGTAATTCGCGAGAGGGGTCCGCCCCCGACACGTACTGCGGGGTGACTGCGGCGTCGTCAATCACGACGCCGGCGGCTTTGGCCCCCGCCTTGGCGGCACCGGCAGCAACATCGTCCACCGATGCGGCAGCAATGCGGGCGAGAGCTGCGACGTCGTCCAGCAGGGCGACGAGACCGCCGCTCACAGATTGCCCCCGCGCGTCTCGGAATCGGACGGCTGGGCGTGAATACCTCGGTCGAGGCGGTTGATCGGCATGCTCGAAGTATATTATGGCGGGTACAGCAGCGGAGCAATTCGACTGCCAGCTGATGTTCTTTCCACTCCTGCAGCGCCTCGGGCGTCAGGCGGTTCCAATCGGTGGCCTCGCCGGCGACCCTGTGCGGTTACCTTGCTGCGTTCTCTTCCCAGCCTGCCCATGACAGGATGCATCGATGGGGAAACGATGAAAACACTTGTCCTTGCGGTCACGATTTCAGGAGCGCTCCTGGCCTCTTTCGCATTGGCTGCGTCGTGGATAACCCTGGTGGAGGCCGCCGGAGCGGTCGCGGTGACCCTGCTGGTCGTCTTGGCGGTGAGCCGACTCAGGGAAAGTCGGTGAAAGTTTCCTCGGAGGATCCGGGACAGCGCCATCACCGCGGCCGTGGGGGTGGCGGGCTCATGTAGGAGCTTCCTCGGCCGGAAGTGGGGCCGGTAGCAGTTCGAGCAGGGGGGAAACGCCCCTGGCCACCGCCATCACTGCCCCTGAGAGAATGAGTCAGCCTGGCGCACCGGCCTGCGAAGCGATGGCGGTCATCCCGGGTTTCCTTCGTCAGATTTCCAGGATGCCGTCCCGAGCATTTCGGGCCGGGGGAAGCGCGCCGGTGTCGAGGTCCTCCATCAGACTGATCGTCGCGAACTGCGTCGGAGTGATCCGGCCTGCGTCGTCGAAGACCCGAAACGTTCGTCGAAGCCGCCCGTTGGGGTAATGGGGGTGTTTGAAGCTCACTTCAACGCGGGTGTCCGGCCAGTCATCGGCGACCATCACCCGGGCATCGCTCATACCGTCGGTCAGGGGCTTCATGTATCCACCTGGAGCTTCCCAGTAGGAGTCCACGTTGGTGAACTCGCCGCAGACAGCGTCGATGGCCGCCTGCCTCTGTTCGGCCAGAAGGGCAACCATGTCCCACGGTGCGCGGGCGTCATCAGGAGTAGAGGGATACGTTCGAGGTCCGTCTTCATCCATCATCTCGGGAATCTCCTCCTCGTTCAGAGTGGTGGTCGGATAGTCAGCAACGCGCAGGGTCGCGGGAAGATCGTTGCGGGGAAGATCGACGTGCAGGTATCGGTAGGTGTACCAAACACCCCCATCACCGTCGTGGAGCGCATCCGGGGCGGAGGCGTAGACGACCAGCCGGGGCGTACCACCGTCATCGGATGCGACAGCGGGGACACGGTCGAGTGTCATCTGATGTATCCCTCCGTCCTCGTTCAGAACGAGAAGTTCGCGGTCGATGAGCCAATCCGTCGGATTGTCCGCGTCGGCTCCCCAGTGCCCCGTCGAAAGCCACAGCCCATGCCTGGTAGCCCCGACCAGACTGGCATTCGCCAGGTCAGGAAACCGGACGACTGCACCGCCCGGGGAGATGTGAATCGCGGCCGAACCCTTTTCAACACCTTGCCCTTCGTCCGCTTCCATCGGGGTGTAGTGTACCCACGCGCCACTCAGCGCGGCCTCTATTCGGACGGTTGGGCTCCGCACCCCGACTGGAAGGTCGGGCCAGGTCACTACCCGGTCTGGTTCGCCTTTTCGGCGGACGACGGCAACCGGCTCAAAGAGGCTCACCCGGATAACCGATCCTCCAACCACGACTTCTTGCCACCCCAAAGATTCCTGCATCATGGGCTAAGTGTTTCAGGCGGGCCACCACACGCAAAGCTTTCTATGCCGACATCCTCGCGCAATCTTCAGCCTGATTTCGCCGGTCGTGACGGATTCTGACTGCAGCAATAAGGCTCGCTACGGCCAGCAGGCTCACACTCAACGCCGCTCCCGAGGATTGGAGGGACAAGATCCCGAGGGCCACCAGAAGAGCGAATACTCCAACGGCAGTGCTCAGCACGCCCCGCGTCCTGACGGCAAGCAGAAGGAGGGCCAAGCCATAAATGGGACTGAAGTAGATGCCGTGGGAGAAGAGCGCCACCACCACTGCGAGCACAACGAGGACTGCCATCGCACCACGATGACCGCGGCGTCCTTCACGTCCCTCCGCCGTGGCCACGAATAGATAGGCGCCCCATAGCAACACCGTCGGGGCCGCCAGCCAGAGCCACGGATCTGCTGGACCGACGGTAAGCCCTCGTACCCACGGCAGGGTGCTATCCGGCCAAACAAAGATGTGAAGCACCGAAAGGCACGCCCCGACGCCGGTAGCAGTCAGGAGCGACTGATCGGCCCTCAGATTGGCGTTGTGCTCAGCGCTCATTCAGGCGGCACTGGAAGCTGAAAGATGAACCGGTCATCGGGAGACCAGACGTGCACGTCATCGCAGCGGTAGCCGCGCAGCCACGCGTGGCCGTCGACGACGCGCAGATAGAAGCCCCTCGGATACTCGTCGTCCTGACCCAACGCTTCGGCGGCCACCGTCAGCCCGCCGTCGGGTGCGGTCCCCGAAGACATCACCGAGTCGCGGGACTCAGCCTGCTCGATGAGGGCCAGCCGTAAATAGGGCGCAGTATCCACCGGGCATAGCGACAGACCCTGTCGCTGCGCGACGTCGAAGATCTGTGTGAGCGTCGCGCCACGGGGAAGCCCCAGCTCGGCGACAGTTCGCTCGGTGACCACAACGGGGTGGGAGGCACGGTCCGCTAGGATGACGTCCTCGATGAGGATTTCCGCGAGTCCGTTGACCAGGATGCCTCGCGAACTCAGGCTGTCTCTAAGCTGACTTGGGGAAAGCCCGCCGACGCCCACTTCGAGTCGTTCGATTCGAGGTCTGTCTGGCATGAGTTCCTTTGAGGCTAGGTGGTCGCCGCGGGCTGGCGCCCAACTTTACGTGATGTGCCGGATCGCTGCCCGCAACGAACATTGCCAGCGGCATGCTCGGCGGAAACCCCAGGCTTCGCGAGTCTCCTACCGGACTTCGATGTCAGTGCTCATCGGAGGTCGCGCTCTCAGGGTCTAGTCCCATATCTGGTCAGGACCACGCCATGGGGAAACGTCCGGGTCTCTACCAGTCTAAGATTCACCCAGTTGTCCAGAGCGGTGAAGAACGGCGTACCGCCGCCCACCAGAACCGGGTGGGTGACGATCGCGTACTGGTCGATCAGCCCGGCCCGCATGGCCGCAGCAGCCAGTGTGGCACCGCCGATGTCCATGGAGCCGCCGTCGTCGGTCTTGAGCCGGGTGATCTCAGTGACCACGTCGCCGGTGAACAAGCGTGTATTCCAGTCGACCGTGACGGGCGTCGAAGAGAACACCACTTTGGGCATGTCACGCCAGCGGCGGGCGTACTCGATGTGCGCCGGTGTGGCACCAGGCTGTTGATCGGCGGTCGGCCAGTGGGAGTTCATTGTCTCCCACAGTTTGCGTCCGTATAGTGCCAGACCCGTCGCCCCGACCCGGTCGGACCACCACTGGAACAGCTCATCGCTTTGCATGCCCCAGTCAAGGTCGTCGCCCTCCGCGGCGATGTAGCCGTCCACGCTCACACTCATGCCGAAGGTCAGATTGCGCATGGTGCCAGTCTCCCGTGGTTCGATATTCGTTGTACAGACCAGTACGGGGCGGAAGCGTCCGCGACAGTTTGGAAGTTCCGCCGTCAACGGTCTAAAGTGCCGCCTCCTTCACGACGCGGGTTCGGCTGGCCCGCCCCCACGCCACTCCAAGTCATACTCCCGCAAGGAAACCGCCAAACCAGGCATAACCCGCAGTGTTGAGTGCGAACCACACGGCAAGAAACAACACAAGAACGACCGAACCCATCCACCGCCCGGCGACACCAAAACGCGAACACAGTGCCTAGGTACAGTCCTGCCAGCATCACTCCGACTTCCAGAACCACTCGCTCTGTCGGGACGAAGACCATCACTGCGATCGTAGCCAGCAACACAACCGTGCTGAAGATTACAGACCCTGTCCACGGCCGACGTGATTCTTCCATAACCCCCATTCTGGTCGCACCTCGTCAGGCGAGTTTGCAGCGGCGAGAAAAAGCCGATTAATCGACCGCCAACGTCGACCCAAGCTAATCCTCCAACGCGGCATTGCCCTACCTTGACCCGCGATGACCCCCAACTCCCGGATTGGAGTGTTCTAGTCTGAATCCATGGAAGGTCGACCCGCCGCGGAATCCTCATGTATTCCTACCTGCCCGTCTACTGGACATGCCCATTTCATCGGTTCCTACGAGCCGCTCAGAAGCGAAGAGCCCCTCGTCGTTGAGGTGCAGGACGCAGACCCTCCGATAGGCCCGCATGAGACGGACGTGTGGTTGACCGAATGGCAAGTATCGGAGGACCGTTTTGATGTTGCGCTTGGTGAAAATGTCGACTGGGTTCTGGTGCCCATGAACCAGGACTGGCTTGCTCAATTGTTCGCGGGCCGCCGGCCAGTGTCTCTGCAGCGGGATACTTGCGCCGACGCAGAACAAGAGGATCCAAGCAAACCGGGCTGGACTGAACTGTCAGGTCACGTAACCCGCATCGATCAGGTGTCCATTCGATACCAGCAGTCCCAATCCCCGGCAGACCGTGGCGAGTACTTGCCCGAAGTCGGCGGTGCCATGCAGCACAGCCTGCCGAGGCTCCGGGAACGTCGGGGCCATCGTGGACATGTAGTCGGCTGGATCGTCAGAATTCAAGCACCGACATCTTAAAGAATCACACGCATGGCAACCTTCGCAGTGGACTTTGAAGCCGGCCACCCTCAATCACCAGGTCGGCGGAAGACCAACAGCGGCGCCCGGTTGGGTCCAAAGCCTGGTGGATCAGCACGATAGCCATGACGCCCTTCTTCATGATGGTGTTGTTCCTGTTCCACACCTTCGTCCTGTAAGCCGCGTCCGATAAAGGATCCCTCACCGCAACACAGTAAGCATTCCGCAACGATCCGCCCACCGGGAGACTCTGGACTTCATTCTTGGCATTATCCCTCCCCGAGCGCCATCTCGCGTTTCACGTCCGAATCAAACCAGAGTAGACAAAAGGCGAGGGTCCAACCGGCGAGAACATGCCCCAAGAACGTTATGCTGAAACCCCGAATTAGGACTAGCAATAGCCCGGCGATGGTCAGCGCTAGTAAGAGAGCTAGTTTCCACGTCTTTTTGGTGCGTTCAAAGTGAATCGTCGATCTCTCAAAGCCGATGAGCCCGGCATAGGTGAGCGCAAGTATGTTCACGCTCAGCGCCCCTAGGCTTACGCTCTGTGAATCAGACGAAGAGCCCGAGTACCAGATCGAGCTGGTTGCCATGAACAGCGAAGTCAGGACTAGGAGAACGATGGCCGCCGCATATCGACGTGCGGGGAAGTCAGTGCGTCTCATGGACCTTAGGGTAACCACCTTCTGGCGGCGAGAGACGGTTTAGGCGCGCATGATTTGAAATCTGCGCGGACCCGCCCGTACCTCGCGACGCCGTCCGCGAAGGAGGCCGGTGGAGGATCTTTCAACTGGTCGCAATGAGGGATCGGCTTACGGGCGGTTCGAGCGCACTTGCTGGCATTTCTCAAATCAGTCCCCGCAACGACCGCGTGTCGCCCAGTCGCATACGAGCTGTTGTGCGAGCGGCGGTCCAATATACCTTTGACCCATGAGACGTTGGATTTTTATTGCTTTAGCGATCGCGATCATAGTCGGGTGCGCTTTTGTCCTGGATCAGACGTTTGGTTCGAACACCGTCGGGGTTGCCGCGGGGCTCGGAGCCGGAGTGGGGGCATGGATTGGCATCAGCGCGGGGAATAAGCGCGCAAAAGAAACGGACGCTTATAGAGAACAATGGTTGAGCAAGAAGCCCGGGCGTAAGCCGAACAGAGACGGTAGTTAATCAGGTAAGGCTACTTATGTCTTCTGTGTTGCGGTCAGGGATCCCTCACCGCGACAACGAAGCTTGCAAACCTATGCGCGGCAATGAATACGCGGTTCGGGGTCAGGGGCTAGGCCCGGGTATGAGGTCTTGTCATCCAAAGTCACGAAAATTGGGTCGACAGAACCACCGCGATTCCTCCGAGAAACGAGGCGGATATTGAGCCAATTAGAAAACGACGTCGGCGCCAACCCTTTGAGGTGTATCAATGATGTGAGACACGGTTTGAGAGGATTGTGCTTATGTCTGAGAAAAAGTCTCGGCCGGTCTTTACCGCCGAGTTCAAGGCCG